>QEXW01000109.1 GCA_003130845.1 Anaerolineae bacterium | reverse complement strand
TGATGTGTTCTGGGAGCCATGGTTTTCTCCTTGTTTTTGTCTGCTAACCTGCAAGGATACCGGCTCCCATCTTTTTACACAAGATTCGTTATACTACCTGAGAGTTTATGCAAGACTAAGTTCAGATGATTTTCTTCGTAAATTCAATAGAGAAGCAGCATCAAAAAATTTTCTAATAGAATGGAGTATGCTAAATGAAATTTCCTGTTAATTATATGCCTTTGGAAAAAGAATTGGAGCCAATCTTATGTTACTTGAAAGGGCGGGTGCTAAATGCCGGATGTGGGGAGCGTGATATATCCCCCTTGCTCAAACGTGCATATGCGGTAGAAGTAGATAATTGTGATATTCAAACATCTTTGCCCGGAGCTTTTATTTGTGACCTTACGTCAATTCCAAAACCTGATGCTTCATACGACTCGATACTTTGTAATGCAGTTCTCGAACATGTGCCTGACCCAGAGGCAGCAATGATTGAATTCCACCGGCTCCTAAAAGAAGATGGGTTTGTAGTAATAGCAGTTCCCTTTTTGCAACCTTATCACCCAACACCTTTTGATTATCGCCGTTATACGAGAACAGGGATTGAACAACTCGCTGAAAAGACAGGTTTCAGAGTTCTGCATATTTTCCCTGTGCACAGTATCGTCCAGACTTTGGGGTGGATACTCTGGGCATACTTTGATGAGCATAAAAACAAAATTGCTAAAAGTTTTTTTTGGCTTCCTATTTACATTCTCACATGGTTATTTCAGCGTGAAACGAACCCAAATATTCATTCTGCGAACGGTTTCCAGGCAGTTATGCAAAAAATCTCAATAGATAAACAGAACCCTCTTTAGAAAATGAGGTCCGTTTGGATTCTAAGACATATTATCCAAAAATGGCTAACACCCCGACAGTAAGCATAATTATTCCAAACTATAATTATTCTCGTTTTCTAGATGAACGTTTTCGCTCCGTCCTCGCACAAACTTATCGGGACTACGAAATCATTTTTCTTGACGATGCTTCTACAGACAATAGCGTAGAGCTGATTCGGGAAAAATATTCTTCATATGTAACCCGGCTTGAAATCAATCCCTCGAATAGTGGTTCGCCGTTTGTACAATGGAATAAGGGGGTCCGTTTGAGCCGTGGAGAATATATTTGGATTGCTGAAGCAGATGATACGTGTGCGCCAGATTTCTTGGAGCGGGCGGTTAGTATATTACGAAATAATCCGTCGGTTGGATTGGTATACTGCCATACACTACCTATCAATACGGAAGGCCAAATCCTAACCGAACACTTTTATCTGAATTACGTCGCTGATCTCGATGCTTTTCGTTGGACGAGCGATTTCCAGAATGACGGGAAGAGCGAAGTACGGGAGTATCTGTGTCTCAAAAACACTATTACGAATGTAAGTGGTGTCTTGTTTCGGCGTTCAGCGTATATCAAAGCAGGTTATGCCCCTGAAGCAATGCGCATGTGTGGTGATTGGATGTTTTATTGCCGTCTTCTTCGTTATGACGGCATAGCTTATATCAGCATTCCCCTAAATTTTCATCGCCAACATGTAGCGAAACAGACTGTAAATTCCGTTTTGGACTTGACATATTTTAGAGAATTTTTGCAAGTACAAGAATATCTAATCGAAAATTTTGAAATTCCTTCATTCAGACGCCGAAATATGTTCCATCGTTTTATTAGAGAATGGGATAGACTTGTTTTTAGTGGTTATGGTCGGATTGGTTTGAAAGGCAACTTGAGGATTGCACAAATGACCATGGTTCATTATGTCAATCCTGATGAAAGATTCGTTATCTTTCTACACTTTCTTCTAAACGTTCTCAAGTCCATGATTACAAAATGGTTGAAAAAATGAATATTTGTATTGTCAGCAGAGAATTTCCGCCAGATACAGCGTTTGGTGGAATAGCTACTTATTCACTTGATACGGCTCGTATACTCAAAGCTCATGGGCATCAAGTGTTTGTATTTAGCCAATCAACTACATCAACTTATATTACAACCATTCAAGATATTCCGGTTTATAAAATCAAAATTCCTCGCATTTTTACCAATTATAGGCAGATATTTTTGCCAATTTTTATACTTGCATATAATGCGATGATATTTTGGCACGTCTGGAAACAGCATCGCCAGCTGCCATTTGATATCATTGATGTTCCCGACCATCTTGCTGAGGGGTTATTTACTCTTTTGCTACCTGATGTGCCTGTAGTTACACGTTTGCATACACCTTATTCTCTGTTGGTTGAGATGGGTCTGAACAATTACAAGAAAGATTTATCGTTTTGGTTAATTAAGCAACTAGAGAGAACAGCCCTTCGGCGTTCTAGTGCGTTATATGCTCCTACGCTGGATCTTTTACAGCGATGTGACCGTTTGTTAGGAATTGGGAATATAAAAGCAGAAATTTTTGGGTACCCTCTTGACCTTAATCTTTTTTCTCCATT
Source organism: Anaerolineae bacterium (assembly GCA_003130845.1). Lineage (GTDB taxonomy): Bacteria > Chloroflexota > Anaerolineae > Anaerolineales > Villigracilaceae > UBA5195. The sequence continues at coordinate 18,851 of QEXW01000109.1, read as the reverse complement.
ACCACAAACTCATTCATCTCACCAGGGCCGTATTTTATTTTTAGGTCGTCTGGAACAGCGTAAGGGCATTGAAACGATAGCGTCTGCTTTTCCAAAAATTTATGCGCAACATCCTCATGTTTCGTTAACTCTGGTTGGAACCGATACGCCTAATATTCCTGGGTTCTTCTCTGGTCGAAGCTATCTTGAATCTCATTTTTCAAGAGCAGGCTGCCTGCACGCAGTTAACTTCATGAAAAATGTTCCTTTGCAAGAGTTACCAGAAATTTTTCATACTCATGATATTGTGTGGGTGCCTTCCCTATACGATAACTTCCCACTTATTTGTTTAGAAGCTATGGCGTGTGGTAAATCTGTAGTTGTTTCAGACGCTGGCGGTTTACCTGAGATGGTTCAGCACCAAAAAACAGGGCTGGTTTTTAGGAGAGGCAATGCTGATGATTTAGTTGAAAAAACCCTAATGCTTCTCTCCCAACCGGAGTTGATGACCATGCTGGGTAAAAATGCCAGACTGTTTTGTGAACAAAACTACAATGATGATTTTATATATCAAAAAAATAATATACTTTACCAAGTTGCGTTAGAGGCAAAAAGACGATGAAATGCATCATTTTTGGTGGCGGTGGGTTTATTGGTTCTGCTATTGCTGACCGGCTTTTGCAAGAGGGTCACCAGTTGCGAATTTTTGAGCGTCCACGCGTTATGCCATATCGTATTTTTTCGAATTATGAACATGTTGAATGGATAACTGGAGACATGTTAAGCGCACATGATGTTTCGGATGCTATTCATGGAATGGATGTTGTGTACCATCTTGTGTCTTTTACGTTACCTAAAAGCTCAAACGAAGACATACTGTATGATGTGCAGACCAATTTGACCGCGACCCTTCACCTATTGAACGCGATGATAGCACATCGGGTTGGTAAAATTATATTTATTTCATCTGGCGGAACTGTGTATGGCAATCCAGAATATATTCCGATTGATGAAAAACATCCGACCAATCCGATGGTTTCTTACGGAATAGTTAAGTTGACTATAGAGAAATACTTGTTAATGTTTCAAAAATTGCATGGAATTCGTTCTATAATTTTTCGTGTATCTAATCCTTATGGGCCTCGCCAGCGCATTGAAACTGCTCAGGGCGCTGCGACCATTTTTCTATATCGTGCTTTGCACAGTCTTCCTATTCAAATTTGGGGTGATGGTTCTGTCGTGCGCGATTATATCTATATTACCGACGTGGCAGATGCTTTTGCACGTGTCTTGGGTTATGAAGGAACAGCCAGTGTGTTTAACATTAGTGCGGGCATAGGTATTAGCCTGAATGAACTGATAGAGAAAATTGAATTTACGCTTGGACGGCCTGTGAAAAAGGAATATCTGCCAGCACGCCCCTTTGATGTTCCTGTTAATATCCTTGAGAATAGATTGGCGCAAGAAATGTTGGGGTGGAAGCCATCCGTTGGGTTGTCTGAAGGCCTTTTAAGAACTATGAAATGGCTTCAATCTCAAGCATAGATACGACATGTCAATTGTGTTCCTCCTGCGCCGCCTGCGGCCGTTTTTATTTCCCAAAAATTCTTTGCGAGAAGTATGGGCGCGTTATTTGTTAGCGGTGTATTCACGCTTAACGAATTGTTGGCGTGGATATGCGCGCTGGCAAAAGAATGTAGAGCAGATTAAGAAGGCAGAGGGGGGTGGTGTTTCGATTGAGACCTTTTCCTTTACGGAGCTAGACGGACAAACGCTACTTAAAGCGCTGTCACAATCTCAGGCGGAGTATATTTTGTTGGCTGCTGCCCCTTTGTTACTGGCTGACTCGGCTTTGGACGAAATCAAACATGCCCTCCAAGTCTATCCTGAGACTGACCTGATTTATACGGATGGCGATTGGCTGGACCGGCATGGCAAGCGCATTCGGCCTTGGTTTAAGCCCGCTTTTGGGATTGATTCGTTGCGGGCGCAGAATTATATTGTCCCGTTTTTTGCCATTCGCAAAGTGTTTGGTGACTCGATTGGTTGGTTTGACCCAGCCGCCGGCAGTGCTTGGGCTGAAGATTTGATTTGGCGGGCAGTGGAACGGGCGCGGCAAGTGATTCACATTCCCAAAGTGTTGTATCATCAGTTGGAAGAACGCATGGTGGCTTTTGATGACGAACGTCGTGTTTTGGAAAGGCACCTAGAGCGGGTGGGTTGGCCGGCAGAAGTTGCTCCTGGACCAGCCCAACATACGTTTCACCTGCGTTATCACCTGCGTTGTGAGCCGCTCGTTTCTATTCTGATTCCAAACCATGATTTGCCCGCTGAGTTGAAACGGTGTTTGCATTCTATTTTGACAAAAAGCACGTATCAGAACTTTGAAATCTTGATACTCGAAAACAATAGCCGTCAGCCGGAGACCTTTACCCTGTATGAAGAATTGCAGAGGCGGGATGGACGAATCCGGTTGGTGGAGTACCATCACAATCCGTTCAATTACGCGGAAATTAATAACTTTGGTGCTAGCCAAGCACGGGGGGAAATGTTACTTTTTTTGAATAATGATACCGAAGTGATTACTCCTGACTGGTTGGAGCGCATGTTGGAATATGCACAGCGCCCGGATGTGGGCGCTGTGGGGGCAAAGCTATATTATCCGCAAGGTCTCATCCAGCATGTTGGGGTGATTTTAGGGTTATTGGGCGCGGGTGCGCACCAGTTTGTCAATTACCCGCGCAATCATGTGGGCTACTATCACAGTATGCTTTTACCCCAAAACTTTTCAATGGTAACAGCTGCTTGTCTGATGACTCGCCGCGAAGTTTTTTGGGCTGTGCAGGGTTTCGACAGCATCTATCGGTTGGCCTTCAATGATTTTGACCTGTGCCTGAAAATCCGCGAGCAGGGTTACTTAATTGCCTGGACGCCCTACGCCGAATTGTATCATCACGAATCGCTCTCGCGTGGCTATGACTCGAATTCCGCTATGCTGGCGCGGCTGCAACAGGAACGCGAGACTTTTACGCGCCGGTGGCGCGCTCTCTTGCAGGCCGGTGACCCGTATTACAATCCCAATTTGGCGTTGGATCGAGGCTATTATTCCCTACGTTTCGGTAAGTATGAAACTACACCGCGCGCTATGCCCGGTTTGGGTGGTTCGCGTTGATTGTTTTTGCTGCATACTTGGCTGCGTATGGCAACGCTACGTAGCCGAATAGCGCACCAGGCAGCCCATTCGGCATGAAAAAGAGGGTTTGCTCTACCCGTGCTGGTGCAGTCGGGGTAACAACTTGCCATTCCAGCCACAAGGTGCCCCAGCGGTTCGGTTCGGCTTTCAGGCGCACTACATGCTCGCTTTGCTGTTCAATATGGCGCAGGTGAATACCAAACGGCAATCGCAAGGGCGGTTTTGGCAGTCTGTGCATTGGGTCGGAAAGCCGGCGATAGTCTATAAATAGCCCCTCGTGTAGTAGAAATTTTTGTTCTGGTTCCATATCTAACCAGATTCGTTCGACTTGGTCGGGGTGAGTGTCTTGCAGGGCCTGGCGCACGGCTTCGGCGTAATCGAGCGGTTTGATGGTGGGAAACAGCTCAAGGAGCAGGCGGTCTTTGACCAGGCTGTCGTTCTGTAGGCCTTCTACCAGGGGTAATGCATAGGAATAATGCACGGGAGTTAGTTTATCTATGAAAAAGGCCATTAACACCGGCGGGATGAACGGCAAAAGCAGTGAGCGGCGCCACAAGTGACGGATACGGGCATATTCGGTCATTAGCTCGATATACGTATGCTCTCGTTCGCAGCCAATTTCAATGATTTTCCCCCGGCAAGCGGGGGTTTCGAGGGCAGAGACCAGGTAGGCGAGGATGTCAGGCGTTGCGATGGGTTGAGAACGGTGTCGCAACCAGCGAGGGCCAATCATTAAGGGGAACTGCTCGGCGATGAAGCGAATCATCTCAAAGGAAACCGAACCCGGCCCAACGATAACGCCTGCCCGAAATTCGGTGACGGGAACGCCGGCTTCGCGCAGCGCGTCTCCGGTTTCGATGCGCGATTTCAGGTGCAATGCCAGGTGTGGGTCGGTTGGGTCGGCCAGGCCGCCAACGTAAATGATGTGTTCGACCCCTGCATTGCGGGCGGCTGTGGCAAAGTTGCGCGCGGCTTGCAGGTCGAGTTGTTCGTAGCCGTGTCCGGCGGCCATGCTGTGAATCAAGTAATAGGCCGAGTGGATGCCCTGCATGGCGGCTGGTAGCGTTTCCGCGCGGGTGACATCGCCAGCGGTCACTTCGACGCGGGAGAACCACCTGCGCGCCCGTAACCGTTCTGGCTGGCGCGCCAGGCAGCGGACGGGGTAGCCTTTCTCCAGCAGGAGTGGTATCAGGCGGCTGGCAAGGTAGCCGGTTGCGCCGGTGACGAGAACAGGGGCAGGGGATGGTGTTTCGGGCATGGGTTACAGCAACCCTTTCGCTCGCTCTGCGATTTTGTCTGTTAGCCCATCGAAGATGAACTTGTGAAATGGCCACATCGCGTACCAGTAAAGGAAGCCAAACAGGCCGTGTGGGTCGAAATAAGCGGTGGTGGTCAGGCGGGTTTTTCCTTCACCCAGTGGTTCGGCTTGGAATTCTAGCCAGGCTTTGCCGGGCAGTTTCATTTCGGCCCGCAGGCGCATGATGCCTTTGCCGTGCGGGGGCTTGGGGGCGACTAGCTGTTCCACCCGCCAGAAATCTAGCGCTTCACCGACCCAGATTTCGTCGGGATGCCGTCGTCCGCGGCGCAAACCAACTCCACCGACCAGTTTATCTAGCCAGCCGCGTAAGCCCCAGGCCCAATCCATATACAGCCAGCCTCGTTCACCGCCAACACCGGTGAAGGAACGGAATACGGCTTCTACCGGCAATTCTACAACCCGCTGCCGTTTTTCGATGAACATGCCTTCTTGAATTGCAAACCGGTAGGGTTGTGTATCCCCGGCGCTGGTGACCAGGGCATCCGACCAGGATGATTCGATGTCGCCTGCTTCGATTTTTTTGAGTGCGTAGCGCACTGCCGTTTCAAAGTCGAGGAGTTTGATATGCGGGAAAAGCAGCCGCGCTAGGTTATCGTTGACCAGCGAGTCGGCATGTAGGCCTTCGATGAGTGGTAGAACGGCATGATAGGTCACTGGGGTCACTAAATGTACCCAATATGCCGAGAGACGCGGTGCGTAGATGGGAGTAGGGATAAGAATGCGTCGTAAGCCGCGGATGCGCGCGTATTCCATCAGCATATCGGCATACGTCAGGCGGGTTGGGCCGCCGATTTCTAGTAATTTGCCCACGCTTTCGGGTTGTTCTAGCGCAGCAACCAGGTAATCTAATACATTGCGGATGGCAATCGGCTGGGCTTTAGAGAAAAACCAGCGCGGGCAGATAAGCACCGGTTCGCGTTCCGAAAGGTAGCGAATCATTTCGAATAAGGCCGAACCGGAGCCGATAATCATGCCAGCGCGAAATTCTGTCACCGGCACACGCCCTTGCCGGAGCAGATACCCTGTTTCGTGACGTGAGCGCAGGTATGGCGATAGTCCCGCGGTGGGGTCTACTAATTCACCAAGATAGATAATTCGCTCAATACCGGCTTGCTCAGCCGCACTGGCAAAGTTGCGGGCTGCAACCATGTCGCGTTCGGCATGGACTTTTCCTCCTTGCCGACCGTGAATGAGATAGTACGCGACAGAAACTCCTTGGAGGGCCGGCAAGAGTGTTTCGCGGTGCGTCGCATCGCCTGAAACGACTTGTACTTGTTCGAGCCAAGGGCGACCTTCCAGTCGTGCTGGATCGCGCACGAGCACACGCACTGTGTATCCTAAAGCGAGAAGACGAGGAATCAATCGGCTGCCAACATAGCCGGTTGCCCCGGTGACAAGAATGAGTCTGCTTTCCATAGTCGCGAATATATCCTAAATTCCGATTACTCGCAAAGAGTCGGAAGGCTGTATAATCAGCACCGCACAGAACCTTGCAAGGAGAAAAACACATTCGCATGAAAATTTCAATCGTTATTCCATGCTACAACGAAATCCGTACCATTGATAAGCTTCTGGCTGCCGTGCAGGCAGTGGAATTGCCCCACGAGCGCGAAATCATTATCGTTGATGATTGCTCTAAAGATGGTACCCGCGAATATCTGATGAAATTGGATGGCAGCAATGGTATTCGCGTTATTTTGCATCAAGTTAATCAGGGCAAAGGCGCGGCTTTACGCACCGGCTTTGCCCATGCCACCGGTGATGTCATCATTATTCAGGATGCTGACTTGGAGTATGACCCGAATGAGTATCCGAAACTGCTAAAACCAATCGAAGATGACCGTGCCGATGTGGTGTATGGCTCACGCTTTATTGGGGGAGAATCGCATCGGGTGTTGTACTTTTGGCACTCGGTGGCCAACCACTTCCTGACTTTGCTCTCTAATATGTTCACGAACTTGAACTTGAGCGATATGGAAGTATGTTATAAGGTCTTCAAACGCGAAATTCTCGAAAAGATTAGCTTGCAAGAGAATCGGTTTGGCTTTGAACCCGAGTTTACAGCCAAAATTGCGCGGATTGACTGCCGGATTTATGAAGTGGGTATTTCCTACTATGGGCGTACATACGCTGAGGGTAAAAAAATCAACTGGAAAGATGGCGTGCGTGCGGTGTATGTCATCTTGAAGTATGGTTTGTTTGTGCGCAGCCCGAAATAGTCAATGTCTTCTGCTTCTCGTTCTGAAACCTTGCTTGAGCAACTCTCTGCCCTGCCGCTCTTGTGGCTGGTATGTGCGTTTTTTGGGGGGGTGGTTTTTGCTAGCCTGGTACCTTTGGTCTGGTGGGTTTGGCTGGCGGTGGCAGGGTTGTTGATTGGGGTGGCTTTGTTGGTCAAATGGATTCGACCGGGCTCTATCTTGCTGCTTTTGCTCTTGCCGGGCAGTTTTGTTTTGGGAGCAGCGCGGCATGCTTGGGGGATGCACACCCTTGAGACACAGACCGTTGCTGCCTATAACGACCTGGACCAGAACGTTTACGTGACCGGCGTGCTGGCTGAGGCCCCCGATGTGCGCGATACCTACATCAATCTGCGCTTGAAGGTAAAAGCGGTGGATACCGGCAACGGTGACATTCCGGTCAGTGGCACCATTCTGGTACGTCTCACCAATGATTATGATTTGAATTACGGTGACCCTGTACGGGTTCGTGGACGTTTGGAAACTCCGCCTGAGGAGGAAGACTTTTCCTATCGTGAGTATTTGCTTCGCCAGGGCGTGGTTTCTATTGTGCGCACCGATAAAATCACCTTGTTGCCATTTGGTGCGGAACGACATCCTTTTTGGGCTTTTCTGTATCGTGTGCGCTTGAGCCTGTACAAGGAAGTCAATGCGCTTTTTCCTCAGCCTGAAGCCGCATTGTTGAATGGGATTTTGTTGGGTATTGAAAGCGATATTCCCAAAGAAATCCAGCAGGCTTTCAAAGACACCGGCACAGCGCATATTGTTGCAATTTCGGGCTTTAACATTGCCATCATCGCCGGGCTGTTCTTTTGGTTGTTCAGCCGCTGGTTTGGTAAGACCTATGGCACGCTTTTGGCCATTTTGGGGATTGTGTTCTACACGCTCTTGGTGGGTGCGGCTGCTTCGGTGGTGCGGGCGGCCATGATGGGGTCGTTAGCGCTTCTGGCGCGCCAGGTAGGCCGGCGCGGCTTGGCGCTGAACACCTTGTTTTTCACCGCATTTCTGATGACGCTGTGGAATCCGTTTACGCCTTGGGATATTGGATTTCAACTCTCGTTTATGGCAACCCTGGGCTTAATTCTTTATGCCCAACCCTGGCAAGATGCGACGCGAACGTTTTTGCTGCGCTTCCTTCCGAACGATGTGGTGCAGGCTGTTCTGGGGCCGTTTAGCGATTATTTTTTGCTGACATTTGCCGCCCAACTGACCACTCTTCCCATCACGGTCTACCATTTTGGGCGGCTTTCGCTCATCTCGTTTGTGGTCAACCCGTTTGTCTTACCGGCTCAACCGCCGATTATGATTTTAGGCGGGCTGGCGGCACTGGCAGGGAAACTCCACCATCCTTTGGGGCAGGTGTTGGCTTGGTTTACTTTTCCTTTTCCTGCCTATTCCATTCGGACCATTGAGCATTTTGCGAATTTTAAGGGTGGGGTGTTGACGGTTGGGGAGTTTGGTTTTCTGACCATGTGCCTGCTTTACGCGCTCCTGTTTGGGTTAACGCTGTTTTGGTCTCAGTTGGCGGCTTTTCGCGGGCTGGTGAATGTCTCTTTGCTCACCGTGCTGGTGGGTATTCTGACCGTTAACCTGTGGCGAACAGTATCGAATGGGCCGGATGGTCGCTTGCATGTTACTCTTTTAGATGTGGGTTCGGCGGAAGCGGTGCTGATTAAAACACCGGATGGTCGTTTTTTGCTCATCAATGGGGGGCCAAGCCCCTCGCGTTTGCTCAATCAAATTGGACGTCAGATTCCCCCCTTTCGGCGCAAACTGGACGCCTTGATTGTGGCTGCCCCGCAAGAGAATCAGGTAGCCGCGCTGCCGCGTATTCTTGACCAATACCCCCCTGAAGTCGTCGTTTGGATGGGCAATCGGCAGGCTTCTTATTCTGCTCAAAGGCTCGAAGAATGGCTGGCTGAACAATCGCTTGCTATCACTGAAGCCGATGCGGGTGATGTGTTGGATTTAGGTCAGGGAGCAGTGTTGCGAGTGCTGGCCACTTCGCCGCGTGGTGGCGTGTTGCTGGTTGAATGGGGTAACTTTAGGATGGTCTTGCCGCTCGGTGTGCGATACGATACGTTTGCGCAATTGCAAAACGGGGAAGGCTTAGGGCCGGTGACTGCGCTCTTGCTGGCCGAAAGTGGTTATAGCCCCTCTAACCCGTCAGAATGGTTGTTGAATTTGCAGCCGGAAATGTATCTCTTAAGTGTTGCTGCTGGCGATTTTGATGGCAGACCTTCCCCTGATTTACTCCAAACGCTCAAACAAGCCAATATCTTGCGCACTGACCAGATGGGGTGGATTGATCTGGCGACGGATGGACAGCAGATTTGGGTGAGTGTAGAGCGTTAGAACGAACGAGATGGTTTTATGAAAAGGTATAATCGTGGCATAAAGCATTGCTTTGCCACACCACTTACTTCACGAGGAGACACCAACAATGGCTTATACCAACATTACAGTCCCACAAGATGGGGCAAAAATCACCATTCGGGATAGGGTTTTACAGGTCCCCAACAATCCTATCATCCCGTTTGTCGAGGGAGACGGCACGGGACGCGACATTTGGCGTGCGGCAGTACGCGTGTTTGATGCGGCTGTGGAGAAAGCCTATGGCGGGGCGCGCAAAATTCACTGGATGGAAGTCTATGCCGGTGAAAAATCGTTCAAGCTGTTTGGCACTTGGCTCCCTGATGAAACCACCGAAGCGTTTAAAGAGTTTCTGGTGGGCATTAAGGGCCCGCTCACCACGCCAGTAGGCGGGGGGATTCGCTCGCTCAACGTTGCGCTCCGCAAATTGCTCGACCTGTACGTTTGTTTGCGCCCGGTGCGTTATTTCCAGGGCGTACCTTCGCCGGTGAAACACCCGGAATATGTGGATATGGTCATCTTCCGAGAAAACACCGAAGATATTTATACCGGTATTGAATTCCAATATGGCACGGAAGAGAATCAAAAGTTCCGCGACCTGCTCAAAGAAGCCTTTCCAAAGGAGTTTGCCAAAATTCGTTTTCCGGAAACTGCCGGCTTTAGCATTAAACCCGTCTCAGTGCAGGGAACGGAGCGGTTGGTGCGTGCCGCCATTCGCTGGGCTTTGCAAAACAAGCGCAAGAGCGTCAACTTTGTGCATAAAGGCAATATCATGAAGTTTACGGAAGGTGCTTTTAAGGATTGGGGGTATCGCTTGGCAAAGCGCGAATTTCGCAACGACATTGTGACCGAGCGTGAGAGCTGGATTTTAGGCAACAAAGAGAATAACCCGTCTCTGAGTGTGGAAGAGAATGCCAAACTGATTGACCCAGGGTATGACATGATGTCTCCTGAGCAACAGGCCGCCATTCGGCGCGAGGTGGAAGAAGCCCTGGCCTTGTGGGAAACGCACGGTGACGAAAAGTGGAAATCGAAATTGCTGATTAAGGACTCGATTGCCGATGTGACCCTGCAATTTGTGCTGATTCGTCCCAAAGATTATGATGTGATTGCGACCCTCAACCTGAACGGTGACTATCTTTCGGATGCGTTGGCTGCGCAAGTCGGGGGGATTGGCATTGCTCCAGGTGCCAATATCAACTACGAAAGCGGACATGCTATCTTCGAGGCCACGCATGGCACGGCGCCCAAATATGCCGACCTGGACAAGGTCAACCCTGGCTCGGTGATTCTCTCCGGTGAGATGATGCTACGCTATTTGGGTTGGCATGAAGCCGCTGACCTGATTATCAAAGGTATGGAAGGGGCGATTGCCGCCAAAACCGTCACCTATGATTTTGCCCGTCTGATGGATGGTGCGTTGGAGGTCAAATGCTCTGAGTTTGGGGATGCGGTGATTCGCCACATGTAATGCCCTGCCCAAAGCGGAGTGTCTCTGGTAAAATACTCTTTGTACGCCGGAACTTCTCCCAAAACGCAAGCCCCGGTTTTTGTGCCGGGGTTTTTGTATGTCTTACTCGCATTTACATATTGCCTTATGATAAAAGAACGAACTGAACTCCGTAACATCGCTATTATTGCTCATGTAGACCATGGCAAAACCACGCTGGTTGACCATCTCCTGCGGCAATCGCACACTTTTCGTGAAAATCAGCAAGTGGCCGAGAGAGTGATGGATTCGAATGACCTAGAGCGTGAACGTGGCATTACCATCTTGGCCAAAAATACTGCCATCACCCTGTTTGACGAGATAACCCGTCAAAATGTAAAAATCAACATTGTAGATACGCCTGGCCATGCCGATTTCGGCGGCGAGGTGGAACGGATTATGAACATGGTAGATGGCGTGCTCTTGTTGGTAGATGCTGCCGAAGGGCCGATGCCCCAAACGCGTTTTGTGCTCAAAAAGGCGCTGGAGCGCGGTCACAAAGCGGTGGTGGTCATCAACAAAGTGGACCGCCGCGATGCCGAGCCTGAACGTGTCTTAAACGATACGTTTGACCTGTTTATTGAACTTGGGGCAAGCGACGAACAGGCCGATTTCCCCGTTATTTATGCACAAGCCACTGCTGGGCGCGCTGGCTTGAGCCCAGAACTCGGCCCAGATTTGAAGCCGCTGTTTGATGCCATTTTGCGGCATATCCCTGCTCCCAAAGTGGATGAAGAGGCGCCCTTTCAGATGCTGGTGACCACTTTGGGCTATGATGATTATCGCGGGGTGACGGCTGTTGGACGTATTTTTGCGGGCAAAATTCGCGCTGGGCAGCGCTTGGCACGCCTAACGCTGGATGGACAAAACCTGCCCGAAACGGCGCGTTATTTATACGTCTTTCAGGGACTGAACAAAATTGAAGTAGAAGAAGCCGCTGCGGGTGACATCATTTCCTTAGCCGGCTTGGAAGGAATTGCCATTGGGGAAACCCTGGCAGACCCACTCAACCCGGTCGCTCTACCGCCCATCAAAGTGGAAGAGCCAACAGTGCGCATGACCTTTGGTGTAAATACCTCGCCTTTTGCCGGTCGGGAAGGGAAGTGGAGCACCTCGCGCAAACTGCGTGAGCGTCTGCTGGATGAATTGCGCACCAATGTCGCTTTGCGGGTGGAAGAAACGGACTCGGCAGAGAATTTCCTCGTCTCTGGGCGGGGTGAATTGCATTTGGGCATTCTCATTGAAACCATGCGCCGCGAAGGCTATGAATTTCAGGTTTCTCGCCCAGAAGTCATCTTCCATAAAGCCGAAGATGGAGCGACGCTTGAACCCTATGAGGAAGTTCACATCGAAACCAGCAGCGACACAGTCGGTGTTGTGGTAGAAATGTTGGGCGCACGGCGGGGGAAGATGTTAGAAATGCAGGATTTGGGCGATGGTCATGTCCGCTTGGTTTACCTGGCGCCTACGCGTGGGTTACTTGGCTTTCGCTATCAGTTCCTGACGGCGACTCGTGGGATGGGCGTTATGCACACGCTTTTTCATGGGTACGATGAACTGGCTGGGCCGATTGCGACGCGCTCTACCGGTTCGCTGGTGGCTATGGAAGACGGAGAGACGACTTCTTATGCGCTGAAAGGGGCAGAAGAACGGGGCGTTTTGTTCTATGGGCCGGGCGTGCCGGTGTATGAGGGCATGGTGGTTGGCGAAAACTCCCGTCCTGGTGATATTGCCATCAACGTTTGCCGTAAAAAACACCTAACCAATATGCGCGCCTCGCGTGGTGATATGGAAATTCGCCTGACACCGCCCCGTCAAATGTCACTGGACGAAGCCATTGAATATTTGGCCGACGACGAATTGCTTGAAGTGACGCCCTTGGCCTATCGCATTCGCAAGCGCATTCTCGATACCGAAGAGCGCGGCAAGCAGACCAAAAAAGCCAAAGAGTTGCTCGAAGAAGCCTAAAAGGCCGCGCGGGAGAACATCCCGCGCTTTTTATTCATCTAGCCGCCCCAATACTTTGTTTTTTGGACGCGGATTCACGCGGAAATTTTCTGGGCTTTCCCCAGAAACCACGCTTTTTTATTTGCGTTCACCCGCTCTTGTCTTTCGTTATTCATCCGCTTGTTTTTTTTAGCGCTTTTTGCACAAAGGCTTCCCAGACCGGATAATCGGCCAGAGACCAGATTTGGCGCTGAGGGGCAAAGGCTTCTTCTGCGTTCCAGCCTCGGCGCAAAACACGCCATAAGCCTAAAAAGGCAGTCGCGCGATAGTTCATGGCGCAATGAACCAAGATATGTTTACCTTGATGGGCGTCCATGGCGTCCATAAATTGTTCTAAATCGGCAGGTTGAGGGGCTTCCCACACCACTGGAATGTGGATGTGTTCCATGCCGAGTGTTCGCACCAAGCCGGCTTCATCCGGCAGGGCGTTATCAGACGTGTGGAGCGCCAAATTGATGACTACTTCGATGCCCTGGCGGGCGGCCTCGGCGAATTGTGCTTCGGTTGGCTGTCCGCTACAACACAAGCCGTCTTCGAGGCACAAAAAGTTTAAGATGTCTGTGAGTGCCATTTACTTAACTTGTGCGACCTTGGCGCCTGTCATTTCTTGTAAGGCCGCTGGCGTGAGTTGAAAGAGAGAGTTTGGTGTTCCGGCGGCAGCCCAGATGCTTTCATATTGCATCAGGTCTTCATCCAGGTATGTTTCCACCTTTTGCACATGCCCAATCGGCGGCACGCCGCCGATGGCAAAACCGGTTGTGTTGCGCACGAGTTCTGGGCTGGCGCGACCAATCGGTTCACCGACATATTCGCTCAGGCGTTTTTCATCCACCCGGTTTGCGCCACTGGTCAGGACGAGAATGGCTTTGCCACTGTTCAGACCCTGAAAGATGAGAGATTTAACAATTTGCCCGAGCAAACAGCCGGCAAAGGCAGCGGCTTGTTCGGCAGTTTTTGTAGGGGTTTCCGATTCGATAACAACAAACGAATAACCCAGTGCCTTAAGTGTATCTTGCACTTTTTGCGCAGAGGGAGAGAGCGGTTTGGTCATTTGCGTTTTTCCGTCCTGGGTTTGTGTGATTTCTGTGGTAAGGTAAAAAAAAAGGTAGCGCCTTGGTTAACCTCGCCTTGGGCCCAAATACGGCCACCATGTTTGTTGATAATACGCTTGACAATTGCCAATCCAACCCCTGTACCTTCGAATTCGTCTTGCCGGTGAAGGCGTTCAAACACGCCAAACAACTTGTCGGCGTAGGCCATATCAAATCCGGCGCCGTTATCACGAACGAAGTATACCGTTTCATTGTTCTGCTCAAAACTGCCTATCTCGATCGTTGCATGAGCCTGCTTGGAGGAAAACTTGATGGCGTTGGAAATCAAATTCGTAAGCGCTTGTCGTACTAGCCCGAGGTCGCAATGTGCTTGGGGTAAGGCCTGAATGATGAACTCGATGGAATGGGCTTGGTTTTTCATCAACTCGGCGATGATGGAATGGGTTAAGGTCTCCATATCCACATCTGTTTTGCGCACTGTCTGACGTCCTAAATGTGTAAAGGCGAGCAGTTCATCAATCAATAAGCCCATTTGATGCGCATTGGTTTGAATGCGCTGGAGATTGGCAATCACCGGCTCGGGCAGGCTGGTCCGAAACTCATCGAGAATAATATAAGTCAAGCCGTGAATGCCGCGCAAAGGGGCGCGCAAATCATGTGAGACGGTGTAGGTAAAACTGGCCAGTTCTTTGTTGGCGGCTTCTAAGTCGCTTGTCCGCTGGCGCACACGCATCTCTAAATCTTTATTCAAAGTGCGGATTTCGTCTTCCGCACGTTTTCGCTCGGCCAATTCTTTTTGAAGTTCAGTGTATAGATGGGTATTTTGGATGGCAATGGCAACTTGTGTCCCCACGCCAGCGAGCAACTCTAAGTCATCCGCCGAATAGGCGTTGAGTTTGTAACTTTGTGCTGAAATTGCGCCGATAACCTTGCCCCCAAATTGTAATGGAGCAATCATCAAAGAGGCAGAGATGGTGGATGCATCGCCCAGGGAGTTTTGTGCTTGCAATTGGGTTTGCCTTTGGGTAATTTCTTCTCGACTGCGGTTGACCAAGTAGGGTTCACCGGTTAAGATGACACGGCTGAGGTGCGTTCCCTCAATGAGCGGGGTCGCCGGTTCTTCCCACTTTTTCCCGTTGTCTATCATGATGGGGTAAGAAATGAGTCCTTTTTCGACATCATATAAAGCAATGTAGAATGCGTCAACGGGCAAAATATATTGGAGTAGATGATACGTGCTTTCTAGCACACTCGTTAAATCGTGCAAAGCCGAAATCGAACGGCCGATTTCATTCAGGGTTGCCAGGCGTTCGGCACGGGCCCGACTGGTTTCATATAAACGTGCGTTTTCGATGGCAATGCCAATCTGACTGGCGGCACCGCTCAAGATTTCTGCGTGGTCTTCGGTATACGTGTTGAACGAATAGGAATGGGCTGAAATGGTACCGATGACTTGGTCATGCACCACCATGGGCGCTGTGATGACCGATTTCGAAACTCGTTTTGTCCCTATGCGTTTGTGTATCCCAACAGGCGGATGGAGGATTTCCTCTTCGGTGCGGTTTAGAATATGTGTTTTACGCTGGTAGATGGATTGCGCTACCACGCTTTCTGGGTAAAGCGGCACTGGTTCCTCTTGGTAAAAGGCGCCATCGTCATAGACCAGAGGAAACGAAAGCATGTTTGTTTCTTCATCGTAAAACGTTATTACAAAAGCATCTAAAGGCAAGGCGATTTTTATTTGTTCTAGCGCCAACAGCAACGTGCCATGTAAATCTTTTAGGCTGGCGACACCACGGCTGATTTCTTGCAAAATTTCTAGCTGTTTGGTGCGGGCGTGCAAGGCCTCACGGCTGCGTTTTAGGTCTGCTTCGGCGTCTTTTTTTTCTTGAATATCTCTCGCTACGGCAATGACACCACGAATTGTTCCATCCGGTTGATGAATTGGCCCTAGGCTAATCTCAAACCAACGGTTTTGGTCATTCATCGTCCGCAGTTCAATTTCGCGCAAGAGGGTATTTCCTGCCAGCACGGATTCAAAATCACTGCGGCCAACCTTTTTCTGGTTGTCGGTGAGCAACTCAAACACCGATTTTTGCATATAAAATGCCGCCATTTCTGTTGTTGCGCGGTTTAGCCATTGAATGTTGCCGTTTGTATCTAGGATGGCGATGACCTCGGGGATGCTATTGACCAAGGAGCGCCAGCGCAACTCGGCACTTTTTGTCTTTGCGATGGATTGATGCAGAGCGCTTGAGAGCAGAAGAATGGCTATACTGTGAATAATTAGGAAGAGGGTGATGATAAAAAAATCTGCAATTTCTGGTTCAAAGTGTTCAGGGGAATTTTTTATGGGCAACCAGCCATAAAATTCACCAAATACCAGGAAGGCAACCGAAAGAATTAAGGCTGCTGTAACAATTAAGATTCCTTTGGGGCGCAAGAGATAACTGGCAAGAATAAGAATCAAGCCGTAGTTAATCATCCCAATATCGTGAATTCCTTGTCCAACCGCTAAGACAAGCGTTAAGCCGGCAATTCCCCCAAGCAAAAGGATATAACTGGCCAGCCCGGTGTGCCCGACTCGGTTGGCTGCGTAGGCCAGGAAAATCAACAAAAGTACGGCTCCGGTAGCAGCAGTCGAAGCAGTTTTCCCGGTAACTGCTGCTATAGCGCCAGCGCATACCAACAATCCGAATGTGACCAGCAGGATGCTGTGCAGAAATTTCGCAACGCGATTTTTTTCATCGTCGTCAAAGGATGGTAGTCTGAGCAGTTTCAAAATGACCTGGCGCATAGGTTGAGCATAAATCAAAGCACAGGTGTAAGGGCTTTTTATGTATTTTATCGCTAAACACCGCTTTACGCCTCAACATTAGCAAATTGTGGAAATCGTATCTATCTATGACCGGTCTCATTTGATGAAGGCTGCGGATTCTCTCTTGAGTGTATCCACCATGCGTTCATAATGATTGCCCAACATTTCTAGGGATTGTGCTTCTTCGACAGAGAAATAACCGAAGTCGGTGACCTCGTTACTTAAATGCGGCTGACCTTCCAGCACTTCTGCCTGAAAATGCAAAGCAACGGTTTGTACTTTGTTTCCATCTGAATATATTACCAACCGATTGGGGTCACTATAGACGCCTACCAGCCTGACAATGCGCACCCGCAGGCCAATTTCCTCCCATACCTCGCGTATGCAGGCCTCAGCCACACTCTCGCCGGCATCTACTGCACCGCCGGGCATACACCACTGCCCATTATCTTGGCGGCGGGTGAGCAAGATTTTTTCCCCTATTTCATCTAGGATGGCCGCGGAACATCCCAGCCGGATGCGCCCCTCTTTGCCTACCCTTTCGCCATAGATGACTTTTGTTTTTGCCATAGCGCCTCCCAAAATGAAAACGGGGCGGCTGTTTTGCCGCCCAGTTGTTTTACGCTTGCACGAATGTGCCGTTTCGTAAATCTATTAACGCTTGCTGAATTTCTTCCACCGTATTCATGACGAACGGGCCATAGGGGACAATCGGTTCGCGAAACGGTGCGCCGGCAATCAGCATAAACCGAAGGGGAGACGTTGTATCGGTGCTGATGCGAATTTCTTCCCCGGCGCCAAATTCAACCATCGAGACGGCCTCGACCTTCACCCGTTGGTTGGTTAGGCCGTCAACGAAATACCCTTGCCCCTCGAAGACATAGGCTAACACCGTGTGGTCAGGTGCAACCGATTGAACAAACTCCACGCCCGGTGCTATTTCCACATCGGCATACAGGGGTTCTGCGGCAATTTCTGTCACTGGTCCACGCACTCCCAGCAGTTCTCCTGCTACGACCCGCGCTGCAACTCCATCGCGCTCAACCAGCGGAATGGTTGCGGCGCTTATCTCCTGATATTTCGGTGCTGACATTTTGAGCCGGGCTGGCAAATTGACCCATAATTGGAAGCCATAAATTGTCCCTTGCGGGCCGCGCCGTGGCATTTCCTCGTGCAAAATGCCACGCCCCGAGGTCATCCATTGCACATCTCCAGGGCCAATTTCACCCATATTTCCTAAACTGTCACGATGCCGCACGACACCCTCGAGCATATACGTCACGGTTTCAATGCCGCGATGTGGGTGGGTGGGGAAACCTCGAATCGGGCCTTCGATCGGGTCGTTGAATGCAAAGTGGTCGAACAAAAGGAATGGGTCAAAAGGATTGCTCTTGTGTGGCCCAAACGAACGGCGTAATAACACGCCTGCACCCTCAATCACCAATTGCGGACGAATGACTTGTTTGATTGTGCGAATGGTTCTCATCTTTTCTTTCCTACTCTTACCGGTAAAATTTAGAGTTTTTTAGTCAAAATTTTATTGCATAGGCATGTCAAAGTCAAACCCTTCGGCGTTAGAATTTCATAAGATAATCATGGTTCTTCACTCAGAGCCTTAAGGAATATATCCTGTTTCGTATGTCCCAGCATCTAATCCTAGGCGGATGCGGAGTTTGTCGAGCAGATTTGGCACGATGTCACTGTAATCGGGGCGTGCTGTTGAGACTTCTAGTCGAATGACTTTGTCAATAGGGCGTGTAGCCAGCCACTCGTTAAGGTAGGCAGCCAGCAAAGCGTTGTCTTCTGGGCGGGCAATGTTGATGCGCTCCCGATTGTTTAGGCGGCGATAAAGTTCTGCTTCAGAAGCCTGCAGCGCAATCACCAAGTCAGGTGGGGGTTGGTTGGCACGGATGTTGAGATAAAGCCGATGACATAGGTCAAATTCCGCTTCACTCAAGTAGTTGCGGGCGCGGAACAAGCGCGTAAAACCGTGAAAATCTTGCTCCAAGCCGCCATCGAGCAGGCCTGGCGCGGCGATACGGCGTAGTTCCCTTTCTTGCTCAGCGCGCAGGAGCAGGTAATCGAACTGGTTGGCGAGAGCATAGCGTCTGTCGGTTGCGAATAAGTTCTGGAAAGGACGCTCTGTGTGTTGTTCAAGGCCAATTGCAAAGGGGTAGGCGGCACGCAGCGCACACGCCAGGCTGGTTTTACCAACTCCACTGGGGCCGATGATGCTAATGATTTGTCCCATAAGTAGCGGTGAGGGGAAATTTAATCTGTTCAGAACTTGTCTATTGCAAAAAAGCCCTCGACTTTGGCTCTTTGAGCAAAGTCGGGAAAGAGAAACGAACAAGAAAAGGGTGCGAAAGCGCCCTTTTTTGTTTA
>QEXW01000108.1 GCA_003130845.1 Anaerolineae bacterium | reverse complement strand
TTGCTGGGGCAATACCATCCTCGCATTCAATACCCTGCCGCCGAATCAGCGGGGGCCGAATCACCAACCTTACCTGCTCCTAAATCTGCGGAGAATCTATGATTACCATTGAAACGCTTGAGAATCTCTCTCCTTCCATTGCCCCTGAGATTGTGGAACACGCTGCACGTGCGGCTTTGGAGCATCAATCTGTTCCTGCCGAGGTGGAAGTAACGATTGTTCTTTCCAACGATGTACAACTTCGTGAATTAAACCTGCAATGGATGGGCATCAATGCGCCAACCGATGTACTCTCTTTTCCGTCCGATGAAATTGACCCCGAAACGGGAGCCCGCTATTTGGGTGACATTGTGATTTCGATGGAGACGGCTGCCCGGCAGGCTGCTCGCGCCGGCCACACACTGGAGGCAGAAGTGCAGTTGCTGACCGTGCATGGGATGTTGCATTTGCTGGGTCATGACCACGCTGAAGCAGAAGAGAAAGCCCGCATGTGGACGGCGCAAACCGAAATTTTGCACAGGCTGGGCTTGGGAACGATTCGGGTGCAAGAAGAATGACCGCTTTTGTCAAATCTCGTTTGCTTGCTTTTCGGTATGCGTTTCAGGGCTGGTGGTATGTTTTACGCACACAGAAGAATGCTTGGATTCATGCTGTTGCTTCGCTCGGTGTGATGTGTGTGGGTTTGTGGTTAGGGCTTCCGGCCCGTGATTGGGCAGTGCTGATATTGACAATCGCTCTGGTCTGGTCTGCGGAGTTTCTCAACACGTCTATCGAAGCGGTGGTAGATTTAGCCAGTCCATCGCACCATCCGCTGGCGAAAGTGGGCAAAGATGTGGGGGCTGCAGCCGTGTTAATTGCGGCCGGCGCGGCAGTGCTAGTGGGGGTGTTGATTTTGGGGCCGCCCTTATGGATGAAAATCGTTGCTCTTTGGGCAGCTGTTTATTCTGGTTAGGCTCTTCTTAGGAGTGTTGATGATGTTGTCTTTTCGTTTTGGCACGGTAGGGTCGCCGCTTGGTACCCCTAAAAAACCGGGTGGCTCGGTGGGTGCAATTCAGTTCAGCAAGTCGTTGGGACTGGATGCCATGGAGCTAGGCTGGGTGCAGTCGGTGCGCGTTTCTGAGGAGACTTGTGCCGCAATTCGGGCGGTTGCTGTGGCAGAAGATGTAGCCCTGAGCGTTCACGCGCCGTATTTTATTAACTTGAATGCGAATGACGAGGAATGGCCAAAAAGCCGCCAACGCTTGATGGACGCTGCTTATTACGGTAATCTAGCCGGCGCAACTGATATTATCTTTCACCCGGGGTCGTATTTTGAGCAAGCACCTGCGGAGGTGTTAAAGGTGGCTATTCCGCGCTTGGCCGGCTGTGTGGAAGAGTTGCGTGCTGCGGGCAACTTGGTTACGCTACGACCAGAAACGATGGGCAAAAGCGCTATGCTTGGCTCATTAGAAGATACGCTGGAGATGGCGCATGCCATTCCGGGAGTATTGCCTTGCCTGGATTTTGCTCATTTGCACGCCCGGCCTGGTGATGGTTCGCTGAATAGTTATGACGAATGGATGGTTGTACTAGAGCAATATGCGCGTGTATTGGGTGAACATGCACTTCAAACCTTGCATATCCATCTTTCAGGAATTGAATACGGCCCGAAGGGAGAGAAAAATCATCTCAGTGTGGCTGAATCCGATTTGAAGTTGGTGGATTTATTCCGCGCGCTCAAGAGCATGCGAGCAGGTGGCCGCATCTTGTGCGAAAGCCCGATTATGGAAGAAGACGCTTTGTTGATGAAACGCTTGTGGCAAGAAGTGCAAGCCTAACAACACAGACGGTCACCGCAAAAGTGACCGTCTGTGTTCTAAAGATAGCGTTTTGCCAAGAGCAGTGCTGCCAACGATTTGGCATCCTGCATCTCGCCGTTTTCTGCTTGGCGCAAGGCTTCGGTAATAGGCAGAGCCTCCACGCTCAGAAATTCATCCGCATCGGCTTCGAGTGGATTGTGTCTAAGCCCCGTTGCCAGGAAGACGTGCATTCGTTCGGTAGAATAGCCCGGTGCCAAGTAAAACGTGCCGATTTCCAGTAGGTTCGTTGCTTCTAGGCCAATTTCTTCGCGAATTTCGCGTGCAGCGCCTGCAATAGGCGCTTCCCCTGGTTCGAGTGTGCCTGCGGGCAGTTCAAGCAGGTCGAGTTGGGCTGCATGGCGATATTGACGGACAAAGTAGATTTGTCCTTGGTCATTGACCGGCACCAAGATGATGGAACCAGTATGCTCGATGATGTCATATTTGACAGTACGTCCATCAGGAGTGCGTAAATGGTCACAGCGCACTGCAAACGCGCGGCCTGTGTAGACGGTTTCAGCCTGTAAGAGTTCGAATTTCATTGGTAAATCCTTCTATAAATAAACACCCGGGCGTAATGGTTGCCCGGGTGCCAATAGGCGCCAAAATCTCATGGGATGGTAATTTGCGTCCCAACCGTGAGCGTGTAGGGCGGCTGTAAGCCGTTTTGGGCAGCAATCGCCAGCGGGTCTACATCACCATATTTGCAAGCGATGCTGTAGATAGTGTCTCCACTCAGCACAGTGTAGGTGGTAGGATGCTTGAGCAGAGCGCGTTCACCAGGGAAGCGCTTCTCTGTTTGCGGGATTTTCAAGACGGTGCCAGGGGTGAAGTAACTCTGTGCACGGGTTAGGCCGTTGAGTGCCAGCAATTCATCCGGGTCCACATCGAAGCGACGCGCAATGCAGAAAGGGAATTCCCCCTTTTGCAGGGTGTAGGTGGTAGGCCGACCGGTCGCTACCAGAGGGGTAACCTGCGGAAACGAGGTCGGATTCTGGATGGGGGCGAGCGGTGTTTCACCAACGGTGACGATTGGCGTTTGCAACGTTTGCGTCACGTTTGGATCAGGCGTCACAAGCGCAGGAGATTCGGGTTGTACCAGACCACCCTCCGGCGTGCCAGTTAGGGCAATTGCAGTTTGGGTTGCAAATGCTTGAATTCCCTGCATGCCTGGGTCTATCGTTGGCACGCTAGGAAATTCGGGCGTTGGTATAGGGGTGGAAGCCGTGCGCTGACAAGCCGCCAGCAATAAGGCTGACACCACAAGAAAATAGACGATGAGACGCTTGCTCATAACTTCTCCTCTCCAAAGTAAGGACGGGATATGTGCGGGAGAGTGGGTGGGTAACTTGATACTAGCACAACCTTTCTAAAGCGTCAAGCAAACTTTGGTAGCAAAGGAGAAAGCAAACAAGAGAAAAGTTTGCCTGTGGTAGAATCAAATGGTTATATGGAAAGTAAAAACCTTCCCCCTCCTCCAGGCGTCATTGGCGCGTTGGTTAACGGGTTTGAGACCGTAGCCAATCATTTGGGCGTTCTTTTGCTGCCGGTGTTGTTTGATGTTTTTTTATGGTTAGGACCCCAACTCAAAGCCAGGGTGTTGATTACGCCGCTTTTGGATTTGGCTGCTCAAATTCCAGATAGCGCCCAAGCCCAGGCGTTTTCTGAATCTTTGGCCGAATTTGCGAACGGGTTTAACTTGTTTAGCGTTTTGCGTAGTTATCCTTTTGGCGTCTACAGCCTAATGACGGCTAATCTTTCTTTGCACACCCCTCTGGGCGAACGTTTGCAATTGGACCCGGGCAATCTATGGATTTCGCTGTTGTTGATCGTACTTCTGACCGGGGTAGGCTGGCTGGGAGGCGGTTTATATTATTATGTAGTTGCGGGGGCGATTTTCAAACAAAATGCGCCTTCGATTTGGCGGTCTTTGTTTCATTTTCTTTTGCTCTGTGGGTTTTGGATGGTTTTCTGGGTGTTGTTAAACGTCCCATTGCTCATCTTTTTGGGTGTGTTGGGAATGTTAAACCCTGTTTTGCGCATCATCATTCTGGTCTTGTTGAGTTTGCCGTTCGCGTGGTTTTTGCTGGGAATGTTCTATTCTGCGCATGGGATTTATGTTGGTCGGCACAATGCCTTTCGCTCGCTCTGGAACAGTTTCCGCATGGTGCGTTATGGTTTGCCTAACATTGGCTGGTTTTCATTGATGGCGATTGTATTAAGCCAAGGGTTGGATATGCTCTGGCGCATTCCGCCGGCGGAATCCTGGATGACTCTGGTCGGCATTTTAGGACATGCTTTTGTCTCTACCAGTCTGTTAGCGGCGAGTTTTTACTATTATCGGGATGTCAATCTCTGGATAGAATCTGCCTTACAATGGCTTAAAATGAATTCCCCATCTTCGGCACGCGCCTGATTTTTTGGAGGTACAGTTCGTGGCACAACCCCTGAATTACGATGCAGCCAGTATTCAAGTTCTGGAAGGTCTGGAGGCGGTTCGCCGTCGCCCTGGCATGTATGTTGGTGGTACTGACCTGAAGGCTTTGCATCACCTTGTTTATGAGGTCGTAGATAACTCTATTGATGAGGCTTTGGCCGGGGCCTGCGACCATATTGAAATCACCATTCACGCCGATAGTTCGGTGACGGTGCAGGATAATGGACGTGGTATTCCGGTAGACCTTCATCCGGAGAAGAAAATTTCGGCGCTGACGGTAGTTATGA
This sequence comes from Anaerolineae bacterium, assembly GCA_003130845.1. Classification (GTDB taxonomy): domain Bacteria; phylum Chloroflexota; class Anaerolineae; order Anaerolineales; family Villigracilaceae; genus UBA5195. The sequence goes on along the minus strand of QEXW01000108.1, from coordinate 2,118 downwards.
CCACGCTGCATGCGGGTGGAAAGTTTGGTGGCGGTGGGTACAAAGTATCGGGTGGTTTACATGGCGTAGGCGTCTCTGCTGTGAATGCACTTTCGGAGTGGTGTGAAGTGGAGGTGCGACGTGACGGTAAAGTTCACTTTCAGCGTTTTGAGCGTGGCTATCCGGTAGAGCCGGTGAAGGTGATTGGGAAAGCCCGAGAGAACGAAACCGGTACCAAGACGACCTTCAAGTTTGACCCGGAAATCTTCAAAGAAAATCTGGATTATCGGTTTGATACGTTGGTGCAACGTTTTCGTGAAATGGCTTTTGTAACACGCGGGGTGACGATTCATTTTTCCGATGAGCGTGCGAACCGCGAGATGACTTTTTACTTTGAGGGCGGTATCACCTCGTTTGTGCGCTATCTCAACCGCAATCGACAGACTCTGCACCCGGTCATGTATATTGAAAAGCAAGTGGAAGGGATTGGAATTGAAGCCGCCGTGCAGTATACCGATGCGTTTACAGAATCGGTCTATTCGTTTGCCAACACCATCAATACTGTAGATGGTGGTACGCACATGACCGGGTTGCGCTCGGCTTTGACACGAGTTATTAACGATTATGCACGCAAAAATGGGTTATTAAAGGACTCAGACCCTAACTTCACCGGTGATGACACACGCGAAGGCCTGACTGCAATTGTTAGCATCAAACATCCGGACCCGCAGTTCGAGTCGCAAACCAAAGTGAAGTTGATGAACCCTGAAGTGCAGACGTATGTCACTCAGGTGGTTGGTGAGGCCTTTAGCACGTTTTTGGAAGAAAATCCACAAGCGGCGAAGGCGATTATTGCCAAGTGTCTTACCTCGTCACGCGCGCGTGATGCTGCCCGCAAGGCACGTGACTTGGTCATCCGCAAATCTGCGCTGGAAAGTTTAACCTTGCCTGGCAAGTTAGCCGATTGTTCCGAACGGGACTCGCGCAAAACCGAACTCTATATTGTGGAAGGTGATTCGGCAGGTGGTTCTGCCAAACAGGGCCGCGACCGGCATTTTCAGGCGATTCTGCCTCTGCGCGGTAAAATACTGAATACCGAGCGCGCCCGACTGGATAAAATCTTGAGCAACAACGAGGTGAAGGCGCTGATTTCGGCGCTTGGCACGGGCATTGGTGATAGTTTAGACCTAGAAGGCTTGCGGTATGGACGAATTATCATCATGACCGATGCAGATGTAGATGGCAGCCACATCCGCACGCTTTTGTTGACGTTTTTCTTCCGGTATATGCCGAAGCTAATAGAAGACGGTCATCTGTTTATTGCACAACCTCCTCTGTATCGTGTAGAACACAAAAAGCAGGTGCGTTATTTGTATTCGGATGAAGAAAAAGAGAAATACATCAAAGAGTTAGGCAAAGACGGCGATAGAGTGATTGTGCAACGCTATAAGGGGTTGGGTGAAATGAACCCGGCACAATTGTGGGAGACCACGATGAACCCCGAAAACCGCACTCTGCTGCAGGTCACCATCGAAGATGCCGCAGAAGCCGACCGAACCTTTGATATGCTGATGGGCGATGCGGTAGACCCACGCCGCAAGTTCATTCAAACGCACGCCAGGAAAGTGCGTAACCTAGATATTTAATCTTTTTTGGAGAGCGCATTTTATGGAACAGGCTGCGCGAAACAAGCAAATCGCCAATCGTCTGATGGAATACCTGGTTTGGGGGTATCAGGCTGTGGTAGTTCTGGTGATGCTGGCTGCCCCGTTTTGGGCTGTGCGCTTTTTCCGACAGCCGTTCTTGGGAATTTTTGTTGAACATACGTTGGTCACAAATGGTGTTGGGCCAAGTGATCTCAGCTCAGCGTGGGAGTTGTATCAAAAAATTAAAGCCCTTGACCCGGCTGCTACCGGCTTTGGTTATCAATTGATTGAACTGGCTGCTGCGGATGGTAGTAATGCGATCAATCCACGTAGGTATCGTGACATTGAATCTTTTCTCTCCTCGTATCAACCTGGCGATGTGGTGCAAGTGACCTTTCGTAACGAAAATGAAGGGCCACGTAAAGGGGAGATATTTACATTTGATGTAAAACTCTCGCGCTTTTCCTTGACGGATCAGGCGCGTTTCTTTTAT
>QEXW01000107.1 GCA_003130845.1 Anaerolineae bacterium | reverse complement strand
CAGGACATTTTTCTAGCCCAACGCTAAAGAATCCTGATATGGGAGCGAACAAATATAACTTCACTTCGTTTTCCCATCTGTACCACAAATGTATTGACGAGCTATTTATTTATAACAAAGTAGCCATCACGCGAGGACTAAGAGAATGTGACCTGACACACATCAAGCAATATTTAGCGGTTCAATTGGAAGAGGGGGTTGCTTACGGCTCGTTCCATACGAAAAAAGACTATGCCAATTGGTTCGAATTCATCAATGATTCTTTACGATGGTGTCCTGCCAATTTTGCCGACCTAAGTTACTTTGCACAACCAGTACATCTCTTGTCTGACCTGGAGGCTGTAAAACTGGGGCTTTCTAGTGACGAGTGGGAAAACTACGTTCATGGCCGGCTGCGCAAATTGAACGCGAAATTACTGCCCGAGGTAACGGTTAAATATGACAATGGCTATGAACCACACAATACACAAACACCAAGCCTGGTTGAAGTAATCCGGCGGGAATATTTATACGGTTATCTGTTTTTCCTGAGCAGCCCCCACGCCTTGTTCGTCCGCCTGAATCCACAAAAACTTTCACCGCCTGGGCATCATATCCGTTTTTCGTTTGAGCGTGTTGCGTTTGATGCAAAAAACTTTACCGATTATTTCACTGGAAATTTTGATGAAATTCTGGGGAATCCAAACTATCCCTATTGGCTCAAGCGGGCTGCGGTGACTGTTGGTTACGTTTTGGAATTTTTAGAAAATTCAGCCTAACATCGGAGAACTCGCCATGAAAAGAGCACAGGAAAACCCATTCGAATTGTCCATCATGATATTGACTCGAAACCGCAAAAACGAGGTCCTAAGAGCAATCCAATCGTGTGTGGAATGCTGCCTACCCGAAAAGACAGAGTTCGTTATTGTGGATAACGCTTCAGAGGATGGAACACAGCAAGATGTTGAGAGATTCCTATTGTCTCATTCCTGTACCTGGCAATATCACTATTTGCCGGAAAATATAGGCTGTGCTGCTGGACGCAACGTTGGGTTGAGAATATCACGGGGGCGATTTGTCTTTTTCTTGGATGATGATGCCTATATTGAAGGTCCGAAAGAGAGTTTTTTTCAAGACATGATACGGGTGATGCGTCAGCATGATGACATTTTTTGCATCACGACTTCACTTTTCGATACCAAACTCAACCATGCACGGCCCTTTGCTCCCTCTCGCTTCCATCACAGCGGAGAATTCTACCGGGTGTTGATGTTTCACGGCGGCTCTAGCATGATAGACAAAGAGAAATGGTTGGACCCCAACCGGCTTTTCTTCGATTACCAGTTTCGAGGCATGGCTGAGCTATACCCCACGCTGAAAGGGTATTTTCATGGCAGATATGTTGTGGAAATGCCCTCGGTGCGCGTCATTCATGACCCTAGCCCGAACGCATTTTTCAGCCAGAGAATGCAAATTCTCTATCACTACAGCGGCGCGGTTCATGTCAAATTGACTTTTTATCCTGGCATCACGCACCCGATTGTATATGGGATGTTTGTCTTGCGCATCTGGAAATACCTAGGACGAAAGGGAGTCTCAGAAGCATTCGAGAAGTTATCAAATATCAACAAAAATCTGGCACCTGAAACGGTATCCCTCAAGCAATTTCTGCGTTTGCTCAGTGAATTCGGGTTGGTAAACGTCTTTTAGAAGGTCCAATGAGACATAAGATTCTGTTCGTCATCAATAAAATGACTTACGGCGGGGCTGCCAAAATCATGGCGTTCGTCGCAAATGGTCTAACCGCGAGAGGCCATGAGGTGCACCTTCTTTCTTATGAAAATCCCAACATTATCCCGGCTTTAGATGCGCGCATACACATTGCGCAAGCACCCCCTCAGCCGCCTGCTCTGCCTGGGTTGCGCCGCATCGTACAAGTCTGGCAAGTACGCCATGTCATTCGTCAGCTCAAACCGGAGGTAATCATCTCTTTTTTGACCTATCCCAATCTCATCTCGATTTTGGCAGCACAAGGTACAGGAATCCCTGTCATCATTGCAGAACGTGGGGACCCGTATGCCTGGCAAGGATGGTTTACCCGATTACGAGACGGGGTATATCGGTTTGCCAACGGCTATATTTTTCAAACGCATCGAGCCAAAGAATATTATTCCAACATCAACCCATCCAAAGCAATTGTCATCCCCAACCCAGCCTATATTGGTGAAAAACCACCGGCTCCAAACAGAGCAGAAATACAGGAAACGATTGTCACCGTAGGCCGCTTAGAACTGAAACAAAAACGGCAAGACGTTCTCATTCAGGCCTTTGCGCAAATTGCCACCGAATATCCAGAAATTCGGCTCGTGGTCTATGGTGATGGGGAAGATGAAATGCGAATCCGCAGTCTGATTGCAGAGCATCAACTAGAAGGCCGCATTCTGTTGGCGGGTGTTACAAAAAATGTTTACGCTGCCATTCAGAGCGCGCGACTTTTCGTTCTATCGTCCGATTATGAGGGGATTCCGAATGCTTTGATTGAAGCCATGTCTGTGGGGTTACCGTGTATTTCTACCGATTGTTCGCCCGGCGGCGCCGCAGAACTGATAGAAAACATGCACAACGGCATTTTGGTCAAAACAGGCGATAGCCGCGCCTTGGCACAGGCCATCCGATTCATGCTCGACCATCCACAACAGGCTGAGCAGATGGGACAAAATGCCACCAAAATTTTGGACAGGTTCAACCCAACCTATATTCTCGATGCCTGGGAAAACGCCATCCACAGGTTCGTTTTTAGAATTTAGGAGGGAATCATGCTCTTATCTTTCTTTGCAGGAATGTACATCTTATTCTTTTTTGTACCACTGGACACCTTCCCCCGCATTGTCACACAGGTGCCACTGTATTCGTTTTTAGGACTATCAGTCTTGAAAACCCTCTTGAGGCAACTGCCATTAAAAATCACGGCTTATATGGTTTGGTATTTCGTCCTCTTTCTGATGGGAGTCTTTTCAAGTTTGTATGCTGCCAGCACAAAGCATGTTTTTTCGGCTCTGTATTTGCTCTTTGTAACATGGCTGGTAACGTTTGCCTTTGCGCAATATGTGCAAACGAAGACCGATTTCCAGCGCATTTTTAGTTTCTTTTCTTATTTTCCGCTTTTTCTGGTTTTCTATCTACTGATTTACGGCATCTCCTTCGACTCGGAAGGGCGATTTGGCCGAGAGCTATTTGGGAATGCCAACATTATTGCCACATTCCTCATGCTATCTCTGTGCTGTGTGGTGTGGCTTTTGTTTTATGGCAACCGAAAAATTCTGCCGTTCAATTTAATGATGTTTTTGGTTCTGCTCTACATCACTGCTCTGACTGGGGGAAGAAAATATATTCTCGTACCGGTCGTATTCTTCTTGTTAATCATGATTTTTAAAAACTGGGAAACCAATCGTGGGGGGATTGTGCTGTATCTGCTCTTGTTCTTCGTGCTGCTCATCGCTGGCGTTTGGAGTGTCTTGAGCATCCCCACTTTGTACAATACCATCGGTGTACGCTTCGAGGGGCTGTTCGACTTTTTCCGCGGCGGCCCAGAAGAGGCAGATGCTTCTACGTTAATTCGCTACATGATGATAGAAAACGGCTGGAAGTGGTTTCAGTTCAAACCCATTTTGGGACATGGGTTGAACAATTTCGCTTATTTGTTCTCGAATGTGCTCGATGATGTGTATGCACACAACAACTTTATCGAGATGATGGTGAATTTAGGTCTGGTAGGCTTAATCTTGTATTACGTGTTTTATGTATATCTGATTATCAAATTGTTCAAAATCGGTAACGAACGCACCGGAATTCGAAATTTCTTCTTGGCCTATTTGCTGATTCTGCTGTTTTTCGAATTAGGCGCAGTGACGTACCAACACACCCAAATCCATATCATGCTAGCGCTGGCATCCGCCTTTCTTTGGCTCTACGAGCATGGCAAGTTCGCGCCGGTAGGTACACAGATTGGTTCTTTGACCAACTCTACAGCCGGATAGGGATGAACAAATTGGAGGCAAAATGAGAATCCTGATGGTTGGTCCAGGCATTGGCGTGGTGGGAGGCATCAACGCGCTTGTAGATGTCTTGGTGCCTGCATTGGAGAAAAAAGTAAGTCTATCGTACTGTTACACCGTGAAAAATCGCCATCTCAAAAAATCGGGGCGGCTATCGGTGCAAAATTTGTTATTGGCAATTTCTCAATATACGCGCTTTCTCTTGATGTTCTTAAAAACGCGCCCTCACATTGTTCACATCCATACCTCGCAAGGCCTGGCTTGGTTGAAAGACACGTTTTATATCCTGCTGAGCAAACTTTTGGGGGCAAAAGTTGTTTTACATATTCATGCTGCTGATTTTAATGACCTATACGACCAGAAAAACCGTGCACTTCAGCAATACACGCGCTGGGTCATGGGCTTAAGCGACATGGTCATTTCTGTTTCCGAGACCTGGAAACAGCGCTTGCAAGGGATTATTCCCGGCGACAAGATTTGCGCGCTTCCGAACTGCATTAACGTCAAAGCATTTCCGGACTACGCTACCGAAGAAATTCATCAGGTGCAGGCAATGTTCATCGGAAGTATCGGTCTGAGAAAGGGCGCGTTTGATTTGATAGAAGCATTAGGTCGCTTGAAATTGGCTGGGCATGTCCTTCCAACTTGTATTGCAGGCTATGAAGAAAGTGAAGGATTGCTTGAAAAGGCGCGAGCACGTGTGCAAGAACTAGGACTAAACGAAATGTGCCGTTTACCCGGCACAGTGCAAGGGCAGGAAAAAAAAGAGCTGTTCGCACAATCTCATCTGTTCATCCTGCCTTCTTACAACGAAGGGTTGCCTATGGCCATCCTGGAAGGCATGGCCGCCGGCATGGCAATTGTATCTACCCCCGTTGGAGGCATCCCTGAAGTTGTACACGACGGATATAACGGCTTTTTGGTTCCCCCAGGGGATGTTCGGGCACTTGCAGAAAAATTAATTTTTCTGGCAACCAACCCGCACTTATGCCGTTTGATGGGCACGCGCAGCCGTGAAATTGTAGAAACACTAGACGTTACGCCGTATGTAGAACGACTGATGGCAGTGTACCGCACCTTACACGTAAATGGACGATTGACCGCATAGAAAAGGACAGAAACATGAGCCTGCAAGAATTGATTTACCTGGTAAAAAAGTGGCTATTCATTCTAATCACAGGGTTTGTCTTAAGTGTGCTGGTTGGCTACGCTGGCGCAAAAGTGCAAACGCCTGTGTATGAAGCCACTGCAAAAATCTTAATCACTCGCTCGCGCAACGCCAGCAATGCTGAACCGGTGTATCTGAGCGACCAGCAGATGATTGGCACATACATTGAACTCATCAAAACCAAACCAATTATCGAAGAGGCCGAACGCATATTGGGCATCGAAATTGACTCCCAAAACGTGACGGTGACACAAGTGGGCAATACGCAAGTTGTCAAAGTCACGGTGGAGGCAAACAATCCTCAACATGCTGCAGAGATTGCCAACACATTGATTGATGTGTTGATTCAAAAAGACACTGAATCGCAAAAAGGACGCTATTCCACGTATGAGAATGCGCTCAATGTGCGCATCGAGGACGCGTTGGCGCAAATTAAAGAGTTACAAAGCCAAATCAAAGGCATCAACGAGGAGAGCATCAACAAACAATTGAATTTCGTCAATCAGCAGATTTCCCAACTTCAGGCAGAAGTCTCACAACTCGAACGAGAAATTGCACAATATCCTCCCAACCCTAACTCCGCCCAGCGCGAAGTGATTGCCGAAAAAGAAGCGCAACTGGCACAAGCCAGGGCCTTGCTCAGCCAATACACAGAAATTCAAACCAACCTGATTTTCGTGGGCCGACCAACGCCCTACGGAGCAACGACCTCAGAGGACGTGCGGATTGCCAGCCTACAACTCACACTCAATCTCTATCAGCAACTGTATCTCAACTTAATGAATAACCTGCAGAGCATTCAATTAACGCGCCTGCAAAATACCCCCATTCTCATTCTGGTTGAACCGGCTACACCACCTGAAGAACCTGTGCGCCCGCAATTGTTGTTTTATATGGCTGTTGCTGGCCTGGTAGGTTTAATGTTGGCATCTGGTGGCGTTTTGGCTATTCATTACCTTGATAACACCGTTAAAGCAGCCAGCGAAATCGAACGATTACTTGGGCAACCCACGCTTATCAAAATCCCCCATCAACGGCACCCCAAAAAAGGTCTGCTCTTAGAAAAGGCACCTTCTTCTACACAGGCGCAAATTTTTCATAAACTAACCGCCCTGCTTGAATCGGTCGGTAACAAAAAGACGCTACACACCTTATTATTTACCAGCACAAGCCAACGCGAAGGAAAAACCACCGTTGCCGCCAATCTGGCGCTCTCTTATTCACAACAGGGAAAGCGAGTCATTCTGATTGATGCGAACTTTAGGCATCCACGTCTGCACACCCTACTCGGATTAGACAACGAAGTAGGCTTCGCCGAAGTTTTGGAGGGAAAAGTAGAAGAAATTCCACTGCGCCGCTATCCAAACGGTGTCAATGGTGATTTGCTGGTGCTGCCTGCCGGCAAAACCGAAAACAAGGAAATCCTTTACCAAACATCCCATCTCCCAACCGTACTAGAGGTTCTGAAATCACAAGCCGATTTAATCGTTTTTGATGGCGACGCCATCTCGCATGCCGATTCACTCTGGTTAGCCTCGCACATGGACGGCGTTTTGCTGATTGTTCAGCCCGGGAAAATCAACGTCAGCGCGTTCGTAGAGGCAAGCCAACAGCTCAAACGCTGCCAAACGCACATTTTAGGCGCTATCATCAATCGGAACATTCCTGAATATGATTACGTACAATTCGCCAGCCCAATACAAACCATCCCACAAAAGGAGGGTGTATGAATCCAGATACGTATTCAGAGTGGCTCCGCCGCCAGGGGCATCATGTCTACCGCACTCCAAGTAGCTACTGGTACGATGTTGCTCCGCACATCTTGCAAGCCTTTCCTTACGGTTGGCTGATTGAGCCTTGCGAAGAAGAGTTGAGAGAACTGCAAACAAAAGACAACGCGCTGGCCTTACGCTATTCCACCCCTATCACTGCCCCAGAGGGAATGGTAAGTTATCACGTCATCTTAGAACCTCCCTATCACCTCGATTTGTTAAAGCCACAAGCACGCAATGGCGTTCGGCGTGGCTTAAGCAACGCAACAGTGGAAGAAATTCCCTTTGAGCGGCTGGCCGATGAAGGGTGGGCTTTGCAGCAAGATACACTCAGCCGGCAAAACCGCCTGAGTAGCATGAGCAAAGCCACTTGGGAACGGCTTTGCTTATCTGCAAAGGGGTTGCCGGGCTTCATTGCTTGGGGCGCCTTAGTGAACGGTGAATTAGCAGCAGCATTGATTACCTGCCAGATAGATGAGACGTTTTACGTTCCATACGCCGCTTCGCGCCAGAAATTCCTCAATGCACATGTTAACAATGCTCTTTTTTATCAGGTCAGTTGCAATCTCTTGGCGATGCCAGGCATCAAGAGCATTTTTTTCTCACTGCACTCACTGGACGCCCCCGAAAGCATCAATGAATTCAAGTTTCGGATGGGCTTGCAGGCCAAACTGGTGCGGCAACGGGTTGTTTTTCATCCTATATTTCGAGGCCTAGCAGCGCAACCAGCATTCCGACACACCATTCACTGGCTGAAGGAGCGTTTTCCTGCCAACAGCACACTCTCCAAAGCAGATGGAATGCTCTGGTTTTATGCGAATGGCAAACTGCCTATCTGCGAACAAGACTGGCCAAAATGCGTCTCAGAACAGCGAGAAAAATATCTGCAAAAAACGGCCTAAATCCCCACCCCTAAATCCCAAATCTTCTCTCACGAGCACCCCACGGTCTTTGCTGTTATGAAAATCACCATTCTCACCCAAGAATATGCCCCCGAAGAAATAAGCAGCGCAGTATTATCACAAGAACTAGCAGAAGATTTGGCAACTCAGGGACATCAAGTGACGGTTGTCACCCGCGCACCAAATTACCCACAAGGCAAGGTATTTCCGGGCTATCGAAACAGCCTCTTTCAAAGCGAATTTGTCAATCACGTGCGCGTCATTCGGGTATGGAGCTACATCACACCCCACAAAGAGTTCTGGCACCGCATCTTAAGCTTCGGCACATATAGCCTGTTTGCAATCTTCGGTGCGCTACTGGCTGGCAAGCCAGACATCCTGATGGCCTATTCGCCCCCCTTACCCCTTGGCGTTTCGGGTTGGCTGGTAAGTTGGTTCTTTCGCATTCCCTGGATTCTGCGGGTCGAAGACCTGTATCCAGAAGCCGCTGTAGCAGCCGGCGTGCTAAAAAATCAACACGTGATTCGCTTTTTCGACCGTATGGCTCACTTTCTCTACCAGCGCGCAACGCACATTTCCTTGATAACCGACGGCTTTCGGCGCATCTTGCTGCGCAAAGGCGTGCCAGAGCAAAAAATGTCTGTCACCCCTGTTTGGGCCGACCCGGATTTCGTCAGGCCACAGCCCAAACACAATCGGTTTCGAGAACGGCATGGGTTCGACGGAAAAGCAATTGTGATGTACGCCGGTGTGTTGGGATTAACTTCTTCGCTGGAAGACGTGATAGAAGCCGCCAAATTACTCGAAGAAGCAAAGCATATTCAATTTGTGATTGTAGGCGAAGGTGTCAAAAAACAATGGATTCAAGAATTTATCCAAGCGAATGGGGTAAAAAATGTGACACTTTTGCCCTTTCAACCGCGCGCCGAATTTCCTGAAATGATGGCCGCCGCTGACCTTAACCTCGTCACCCTAAACCAAGCACTGGCCGAATTTGCCCTGCCGCACAAAATTTTCAACATTATGGCAAGCGAACGCGCTATTTTAGCCATTGCACCACCCCAAAGTGACCTGGCAACACTGATTACACAACATGCCTGCGGGGTTGTTGTGCCACCCAATCACCCTCAAACATTAGCCAACACCATTTCCACTTTGATAACCCAACCCGAAGTGCTTAAAACAATGGGGGGGAATGGTCGAAACGTTTTGTTAAAACATTTCTCACGTTCTCTGTGTACAAAAACGTTCGACGATTTATTCCAGCGAGTCGCTAGAAGTTCCTCTAACTAGCAACCCGGCTCGTCTCTACACTATTTTTCGGCGTAAAACCACACGATTACAGGTAACTATGATAAGTATTCAGCCGCTGGACTACGATGATTGTAAATTGGCCGCCAATGCACATATTACCTATCTGAACTCTTCACTCAAAGGTCAAACCGGTATACAAATTTTAGAATACCACTACAAATCTATGATTACACAGAAAGGAGCGGCGGGTTACGTTGCAAAAATGAATGGACAGTTTGCCGGTTATATTTGCGGAGTGTGGGAGCCAACCCTCTTTCGCCGTCAACTGTTGTTCCACGCGCCTGCTCTGATGTTTTACGTCGCAAAATATATTTTAGAAAACCCACACATCGTAATACAAGTCTTCCGACGTTTGATTGAGGTGCATGAGTTAATTTTCCGGAGAAAAAAGCCCAACCGCTCTTCGTTCACAGCAGTCAATCATTCCTATGAACTACGTCCGATTGTGGTTTTGCCCGAATTCCGCGGCACAGGCATTGCTGAAGCGCTGGTAGAACGCTTGATACAAGATGCGAAAGAACGAGGTTTCAACCAGATTTTTTTGCTCACCGAGCACGATAACTTGCCAGCCATTCGATTTTATACACGGTTTGGTTTCTTGCTAGAAAAGGAAGTGCAACTGCACATTGGCACACCTTACGCGACGACAGGCAAATTGTTTCGATATTACATTCACCAATGAGGCTTTGCCTGTGTCGGTCACATACTCTGCATTGTGAGAAAAATCAACCAGCGCGTGCTTACCGCTTGCAATACTCAGATAACCTTTCGCCAGCATCAATTTTTATTATGGGGAGGCAATTATGCATATTTTGATTTTTGGCGGACATTATGAACCAGACCTTGGCCCCAGCGCTCCTATTTTCACCATGCTATGCCGTAACCTGGTCAAATTGGGACACCAAGTGACCATACTAACTATGGTACCGCACTATCCATCAGGGCGTGTACCACCACAATACCGAGGGAAATGGTTTTGGAAAGAAAATGACCAAGGGGTGGAGGTCATTCGAGTCAACTTGCCCTCCGTAGACCGTACCAGTCTCTCTCAGCGCATGTTTCAATACTTGGTGTATCAGATTGGGGCAACACTAGCCGGTTGGAACAAACAATATGATGCCGTTTTTGCGGGGAGTTCCTCCCTCAACTCGTGGCTACCCTTCCAAGTATTGGTCACGCTGCGCAATAAGCCCGCCGTGTACGGGGTATACGATGTGTACCCCAGCGTGGGCATCAAACTCGGCATCTTCCGCCATAAAATGGTGATTAGATTGTTAACCGCCCTGGAAAAATCTTGTCTCGATAACGCCGCATTGGTGCGCATTATCTCAGACTCATTTCGCCCCGAACTGCAGGCGATGGGCGTCCCCGATGAAAAAATGGTGCGGGGCTACGACTGGGTAGATACAGCGTTGGTACATCCGTTACCACGACATAACGACTTTTCTCGTCAACATGGTCTAGATGAGCACTTCGTAGTGATGTATGCAGGCAACCTCGGCCTATCGCAAGGATTAGAGCATGTTCTGGCCGCCGCCGACTTACTCAAAGAACAGAAAGAGATTCGGTTCGTGTTCGTGGGCGATGGCGCCAGCCGGCAGATGCTCGTAGAAGAAACAGAGCGGCGCGGCTTGCAAAATGTCATGTTCCTTCCGTTCCAACCACGCAACCGCCTACCCGAAGTGCTGGCCAGCGCCGATATATCCCTGGTCAGCCTACAGCGCGGGCTGGGGTCTGGCTCTCTGCCTTCCAAAATGTACTCCATTTTTGCTAGCGCTAGGCCAATGATTCTGTGCGTGGATGAAAAGAGCGATCCCTGGAAACTGCTCGAACAAGCCCAAGCCGGGTTGTGTGTGCCGCCCGAAAACCCCGCTGCCTTGGCTGCAGCCATCCTATACTTGAAAAACACACCCCACCTCTGCCAAGCCTTTGGCGAAAAAGGCCGTTTATGGGCCGAAAAGCGGCACTCACCCGAAGCCGGCGCACGAGAGATAGAAACGCTCCTCTTGCATGCCATTGCACTTAAATCAAAAGGCCATATCTAAGCAACAAAAAAGCACATACAAAACATGACCAGCCTACGTTTAGGCCACAACGCCTCTTGATTTTTTCGTATAAAAGAATATAATAGTCATAGTTTGCATTTTTGTAAGGCCTTACAAGGGCGGCATTGCTGAAAAGTTTTTCCAAGTTGACAACCATCGCAAAGATTGATACCGGTTTTCTTAGGAACACAAAGAGAACACGCCTTTAACTTTTCTCGTCATTTGTCCGTTCAACATTTTTAGGGAGGATATATGGTACGCGCGCAATCGCTCAAACCGAAAGCAACCCCGCAGGCACAAATTGTAGAAAGACCCGAACTAGGAATGCTCACTCGCCGGGCTGTCAAACGCTTGTTCGACATCATCATGTCGCTGATTGGCATTATTTTACTGGCGCCCATCGGGGTAATCATCGCTATTCTTATCAAGCGAGATTCTCCGGGTCCCGTATTCTATCGCGGTCTACGCGCAGGAAAAGATGGCAAGCCATTCAAAATTCTCAAGTTTCGCACCATGTATGAGCGCCCAGAAAGTTATGCCGGTCCGCGCGTTACCGCCCAGGGTGATACCCGCATCACCCCGCTGGGTGCCTGGCTGCGATATACCAAAATCAACGAATTTCCCCAGCTCTGGAACGTTCTTAAGGGCGAGATGAGCCTGGTCGGTCCACGTCCAGAAGATGTCGAAATTGCCAAAGCCTGGCCTGAAGACGCTCGAAGAGAAATTCTCTCCGTGCGTCCAGGCATCACCAGCCCAGCCAGCGTTCTTTATCATGACGAAGAAAAACTGCTCTCCTCTAGCAATTTGATGGAGGATTATTTCCAAAGCATTTTGCCCAACAAAATGCGCCTAGACCAGTTATATGTTCGCTATCATTCGTTTTTCACCGACCTGGACATCATCTTCTGGACAATCGCCATCCTGATTCCGCGCATCACCGGCGCAAAAATTCCTGAAGGATACTTATTTGCTGGGCCTTTTTCGCGGCTGGCAAACTTGCACATCAATTGGTTCATTGCCGATTTCATGGTTGCCCTCACCGCCATTGAAATTTCCAGTCTCATCTTCAAACCGCTTGATGCTCCCTTCTGGACATGGCGCGCGATTTTATTCCTATCCTTTTTGCTGACCTTCCTATTCAGCGCGCTGAATGTTCTCTCTGGCCAAAATAGAGTCTTGTGGTCGCGCTCAACTTCAGAAGACGGGTTGGGGTTGCTGGCTTCCGGCTTTTTCACCCTGCTGGTATTGCTGGCGCTTGAAACCTTTCCTCCTGTGATGCACCTGCTTGGCTTGCCAACCGCCCATTGGGGCATGGTGATTTTGACGTGTATGCTAGCACAAGTGGGCTTCATTGCCGTTCGCTATCGGTTGCGCCTATTCTCCGGCATTGCCAACCGTTGGTTAAATTGGCGCCAAAATCAAATGACCCTCGGCGAACGTGTGCTGCTCTTGGGTGGCGGGGAAGGCAGTCAGATTGCTGGATGGCTGCTGAAACGACGCATGTTTCGCTCGGCATTTTCGATTGTCGGGGTGATAGATGACTCCAATCCCACCTTGCATGGTTTACGAGTAGGTGGCTATTGGATGATGGGCGGCATTACCGACCTGCCCACTTTGGTGGAAAAGCATGACATTGGCGTCATCGTCTCGACCATTCCGGCTGCTAATCCCAAACTTGATGAATACATCTTCGACTTTTGTCGTGCCTATGGCATCCGCCTGATTTTTCTCGATGACTTGTTACGCATGGTAGATAAACAAATCACCCAGCCCGTCCACGAAAACCATGATGCCATCTGGCGCAGCGACCATCTGGAATACAAAGCCGTTCACGACCTCACCACCCAACTCCCGAACCGCTACTTGCTGCAAGACCGCCTACGGCACTCTTTGGCGTATTCCCGCCGTTACAATACGCATGTTGCCATCCTATTCATAGACCTAGAAGGCCTGTGCGACATCAACCGCACCCTCGGACGCAAGTACGGCGATGAGGTGCTAGTACAGGCTGCCAAACGGCTAACACACTGCAAACGTGATAGTGACACACTCGCCCGCTTTGGAGAACACCAATTTGCTCTCATTGTAGAAAACCTAGCCCGTCTTGAAGAAGTAGAAATTGTCGGCAAACGGATTTTCAATTCTCTTTCGAAACCTTACCAAATTAACGGTCACCGCTTCAATCTCCAACCCGTTCTGGGGGTTTGCACCGACCAAGACTGCGCAGAGAGAAGCAACCCCGATATTGCCACCTGTTACAGCAAACGAACCTTACTCGAAGTGAAACAACATGAACCCATTTTGGCATGAAAAAAAAGTCCTAGTAACCGGTGCAGGCGGTTTTATCGGCAGTCACCTGGTGGAACAGCTCGTTGCTCAAGGGGCACGCGTGCGCGCGTTTGTGCGTTACAACTCTCGCGCCGACCTCGGCCTGCTCAAACTGACACCACCGGAAATCCGCAGCCAGTTGGAAATCATCGGCGGCGATTTGCGTGATGAACATGCCGTGCGCAAAGCAATCGAGGGTTGTCAGGTCGTCTTGCACCTGGGCGCGCTGATTTCCATTCCCTACTCGTATTACCATCCGGTCGAAGTCGCGCAAACCAACCTGATTGGAACACTCAACGTCCTAAATGCTTGCCGAGAAGCAGGGGTAGAACGACTGGTACACACCTCGACCAGTGAAGTCTATGGAACCGCCCGGCAAGTTCCCATCAGTGAAACGCACCCGCTGCAAGGACAATCCCCGTATTCGGCCAGCAAAATTGGGGCCGATAAACTCGCTGAAAGCTTTCACTGTGCATTCGGCTTGCCCGTCGTTATTCTACGTCCATTCAACACCTACGGGCCGCGTCAATCAGCGCGCGCCGTCATTCCGGCGGTGATTACTCAAGCGCTCACTCTCCCCGTCATCAAATTAGGAAACGTCCAAACCACACGTGACTTTACCTTTGTACAAGATACGGTCAACGGCTTTCTACTGGCGGCGCAAACAGCGGGGATTGAAGGCAAAACCATCAACCTCGGCACTGGCTCAGAAATTCGCATTGCTGATTTGGTAGAAAAAATCATCGCCAAAGTCAACCGCCCGGTCCAAATCCAAGTCGAAGAACAACGCCTGCGTCCAGAAGCATCTGAAGTCTATCGCCTTTTATCGGATAACTCCCAGGCCAAGCAGGTGCTGGGCTGGTTCCCTCAAGTCAATTTAGATGATGGTCTCGACCAGACCATCACATGGATACGCCAGCATCTAGACTTATACCGTGTGGGCGTATACGAATTTTAGGAGGAAATTATGCGAGCAGTCGTATTAGCCGGCGGCAAAGGAGCGCGCCTGGCTCCCTACACCAAAATCCTACCCAAACCCCTTATGCCAATTGGGGAATTTCCCATCTTGGAAGTGATTCTGCGGCAAATGAAAATGGCCGGAATTGACCATGTAACCCTGACGGTAGGACATCTCTCTTCCCTTTTACGCACCTTTTTTCAAGATGGACAGCAATGGGGCTTAAAAATCGAATACAGCTACGAAGAAACGCCCCTCGGCACAGCCGGGCCAATTGCACTCATCACGGGCTTAAACGATACCTTCCTGGTGACCAATGGAGATGTGCTGACCACCCTGCGCTTTGCCGATGTGATTGATTTCCACCGCCAACACCGCGCCACCGCCACCATTGCCGTTCATCAGCGCAAAGTCAAAATTGACCTGGGCGTCATCCAGTGGAACGGCAAACCCGAAATCAACGGCTACATCGAAAAACCAACCTACGATTACTGCGTCAGCATGGGCATTTACGTCTTCGAACCGCGCGTCCTGCAATATATCCCCAAAGGCCAATACCTAGATTTTCCTGACCTGGTCAAAATCCTGCTTGCCGCCGGTGAAAAAGTGGTGGGATATGAGTTTAGCGGCTACTGGCAAGACCTCGGTCGCCCCGATGACTATGAACAAGCCACGCGCGATTTTGAAACCATGCGTTGCCAATTTTTACCGGAGGAGATAAAGATATGAATTGGCGCATTCCCCTGGCTGATATTGACTTTGGCCCTGAAGAATCGGCGGCGGTGTTGGCAGTACTAGAGAGTAAATGGCTCACGATGGGTGGTGTTACCCAGCAATTTGAGCAAGAATTTGCTGCCTTTACCGGTGCCAAATATGCCCTAAGCGTCTCCAACGCAACGGCAGCTTTACACATGGCCTGCTTGGCGCTCGGCCTCGGGCCAGGTGACGAAGTGATTGTGCCATCTTTGACCTTCGTCGCTACTGCAAATGCCGTCCGCTACGTGGGGGCCACCCCCGTCTTTGCCGATGTGAATGGTTACACAGATTTCAACATCTCTCCGGCAGAAATTCAAAAACACATCACCCCCAAAACGCGCGCCATTCTCGTGGTTCATTACGCTGGCTATCCGTGTGACATGCTGCGCATCATGCAAATCGCTGCTGAACACGGGTTAGAAGTCATCGAAGATAATGCCCATGGGGTTGGTGCCATGTTGGCAGGGCGTCCACTTGGCACGTGGGGCGCTATAGGCTGCTTCAGCTTCTTTTCGAACAAAAACATGACCACCGGCGAAGGCGGCATGTTGACCACCAACCGCGAAGACTTGTACGAAAAACTGCGCATCTTCCGCTCTCATGGTATGACCACCCTCACCTGGGACCGGCACAAAGGCCACGCCTTCAGTTACGACGTGGTCGAATTGGGGTACAACTACCGCATTGACGAAATCCGGGCAGCGCTAGGGCGAGAACAATTGAAAAAACTCCCTCGCAATAACGCCCGCCGCGCAGAACTTACCCAACTTTATCGAGAGACCATGCAAAAACTCACACCGGAAGTCACCATCCCCTTTGCCTCTCACGCCGGTCAGTCCTCGTACCACATTCTACCAGCCCTGCTGCCTGCCCACATCGAGCGCACACAGGTGATGGAACACCTTAAAGCCCAAGGCATCCAGACCAGCATTCACTACCCCCCTACCCATCGCTTCACTGCCTATCGCAGCCTGGTGAATGGGGCAGCCCTGCCGTTCACAGAAGAGATTGCCCGGCGCGAAATCACCCTGCCACTCTACCCAATGATGAAAAAAGAAGACGTAATGAGCGTGGTCCAAGAAATACAGACGATTCTCAGCACTACACCCATGCCACCTTAAGGGTTGAAATGAATTTATCATGATTCAACCCCTGTTCTTATGTATTATGAACAATAAGCCCCAGAAACGGAGATTCGCTGTTGCGAATCTCCCCCTTATTGTTTCTCACCGAACCAAAAGCCTTTCCAAACGCCGAAACGTTGATTTGTCTCCACCTCTGTTTGGGCAAGATACGCTTGCGGCCAGATGTGGCGTACAGATAACCGTTTCTCGTTGACGCACAATACCGGTCGGTTTCTGTACTCGTGTCTATCCTGTGAAATACAGGAGATAACAACTGAAAGGAAAGGTATATGGTGTCGAAACTGATTCGCATTCCCTGGGGGTTCCTTATCGTTTTATTGGTGCTGATTGCATTCAACGGGGCAAATGCGGAGACGACAAGTCCATTCTCATTGTTGCCTACAAACACAGAACCGCCTTTAAGCAAACCAGAAACACCCGCTCAGCAAGACGCAACCATCCCGCCATCCCAAAGCCAAACACCACCCTTGGCATCGAACACCCAACAGTATTATTTGGTTGACCAAGTGCGCAATCTGGCTGATTTGCCTCGCCTGCGCGCGATGGGCATCAACACCGTCATCCAGCAAATGAGCGTAGATGCCCGGCCAGCCTCTTGGCGGTCCTTCATGCAAGCCGCCAAAGATGCCGGAATTAACGTGGTGATTTACCCGGCCAAAGCCCAACTCCGTGAAAACTGCTCCATGCCCTATCCGGCAGGATACCCCGATGGAAACATTGACTTGCTCAAACCCATGATGAACGTCTTAGCAGAATACAAGAACTGGATAGGCATGATTAACGCACACGAACCCTATTGGTCGTGCAAAATGACCGAACAAGAAATGGCGGGATTAAAGCGGCAAATCAAAGAATATACCACCCAGCTCGGACGCAGTGACATCAAGGTTTGGAATTACATTGACAACATAGATGGTCACGAAAGCCTGGAAGACAAGGAAATTGACCAAATCGCCGATGTTTTCATCACCTGGCAACACTGCGCCGGCGGCGCTGAAGGGAGTTGCGAAAAAGCGTTAAATTACTTACGGCAAGACCGCGCTCGGTTAAATAAGGCGCAAGCCAAAGCCGAGCTGGTCTGGATTGTACAAACCTTTACCATCACCGGCAGCAAATACGCACGCAAATTTACATTGCAAGAACTACAAACCGTTTCCTGCCAAGCCATCAACGTTGGGCTAGAAGGCTTTGGTTTTTATACCTGGGACGCCTGGTACTCCGAAAACCTGGTTGATTGGCCAGATTTGCACCCCGCCATACCATACATCTCTCAAAATTGTTGGCAGCAATCTTCCGAGCCACCGCCGGTAGAACCATACGCCGAAGTTCAAATCCAAACGCCGGAAATTCAAATTGGCAAGACCACCCAAGCCGGTGTACAGCTCGTTAATGTTCCCCAAGAGGGGCTCTCCGGCGCGGAATTTACCTGTACCTACCAGGCCGAGGTGATAAGCATCAGCAATCTAGCGGCCTCGAATCTGTTTGGCAACGACCCGGTCGTAGCCATTAACAATCCAACGGCTGGCGCTTTCATCATTGCCATCGTTGGCAGCCAAGGATACAAAGCCACCAGCAACGGTGTTGCTTTCACCTTCGATATACAGGGCCTGCGTGAAGGTCAAACCACCATCGCCTGCGCGGCCCGTGTTGCACGCAACGAGCAAGAACTTACCGAATTAGCCTCCCGCAGCGCCATTCTAACCGTCGCTTCCAACCTACCTACCCCCTCGCCAACCGCAGAGGTTGCCACGCATGGCATTCTCTTGGGACAGGTAGTTTCTAGCAAGCCAGCCCTAATCACCTTAAAGAGTGAAGACTCATCCCTTGTTCTGACACAAACGACCCAAGCCAACGGAACATTTCAGTTCCCTGAAGTCTTTCCCGGAAATTACTTGTTGTTTGCACAGGCCGAAGGTTCCCTACAGGCAACAGGTCGAATAAGCATTGCAGCCGGACAGAGTCTTTCGCTCACAGCTGTCACACTCTTATTTGGAGATATAGACGCCAACAACGTGATTGACCAATTCGACGCGATGACCATCGGCATGAACTACAACGGAACTTTACCCGCTGCGGCTGACCTGAATGCCGATGGTGCTATCAATTTCTTTGATTTACAACCGATAGCCCGCAACTATCGCCAAATCGGCCCCATCCCTTGGCCATAACAACTCATCGCCACAACCATTAGCAAACGTCTTTGTCGCAATCTCGGCAAAGACGTTTCTTTTCCCCCACATTCCAAACCAACCACCCTTGCTACACGAGTCGGCTCAAAAGTGTCGGGCGGCTAACAATCACAGAAGTTTGTTTTCTCCTGCGCCAGCACATGTTATACTCATTACTCTTCAGAAACTTCTTAAATCCGGCGGGGTTAATCTTTACAAACCGCCGGTAGGACAACCGCCTTGGATGAACCAATGCAAGAAGAAGAAATTCTGGCACTGGCCGCACGCGGTGACCGCGAAGCGTTTGGCATGCTCTACGAGCGGTATGTGGACCGGATTTTCAACTACGTATACTATCGCACCGGCAACCAAGACGATGCCGAGGACTTAACAGCGCGTGTTTTTCAACGGGCAATGAATCATATCGTCAACTACACTAACCGTGGGGTGCCGTTTTCGGCCTGGTTATACCGCATTGCCCATAACCTGCTGGCCAATTGGCACCGCGACCGCAGCCGCAAGCAGGAAATTCCCCTCTCCGATGCGCCGCTGGTGGCAAAAGGTGAACATCCGGAAACCAACTTGGTTCACAACGAACAACAAGAAGCCCTACTGCGACTCATCCGCTCTCTGCCTGCCGAGCGTCAAACGTTGCTGATTTTGAAATTCGTCGAACACCTTTCCAACGCTGAAATCGGCCAAATCATGGGACGCAGCGAAGGCGCAGTGAAAAGCCTATATCATCGGACCCTGCTTTCGTTGCGAGACCAAATTGGCAGCGCGGAAGAATACAACGAATAATTTTTATTCCGGCAAAGTTAGGAGGTCAACATGTTACGCATTGTCACCGATGGCGCGGCAGATATGCCAAGTGAATGGAAGGAGAAATACGATGTTCAAGTTGTCCCCATCAATATTCATTTTGGCGAAACAACCTACCTGTCTGAGATAGACCTAGACCGAGAGGGTTTCTATCGGCTTGTAGATGAAAGCAAGCGCATTCCCAAGACCTCCCAGCCCTCGCCCCATCAATTTACCGAGTTCTACAAAAAAATCGCCCAAGCGGGTGACACAATTCTCTCCATTCACGTTACAAGTAAACTTTCCGGCACCTATGCTTCAGCCGTAGCGGCTGCCCAAGAATTGGCCGAACAATTCAAAATTATCCCCTTTGATTCGATGAGCGGTTCAGCGGCGATTGGCATCCTGTGCCGTGAAGCGCGGATTTTAGAACGCGCCGGCAAGAGCGTGGAAGAAATTCTCAAGCACCTGCAAGACCTGCGCTCACGTTGCGGCGTGATTCTAGCGCTTGATACGCTCGAATACGCACGGCTGAGCGGACGCGTGGGAACGCTTCAGGCCGCGTTGGCTTCCATGCTTAATGTCAAGCCAATCGCGGTCCTCAAAGATGGAGTATTGAATATGGCCGAAAAGGTGCGAACCCGCAAAGCCTCGCTCGACCGGTTGCTAGAAATGGTCAAGGAATATGTGGGTGAGCGCGAGGTAATGATGTCCGTCGTCCATGCCCGCGACCCGCAAGCCGGCACCGATTTGATGGAGCGCGCCCGGCGCATGTTCAAGACCCGAGACTTATTTCTGACCGACCTTTCCATTTCAGTCGCTGCCAACCTTGGCCCTGGCACCGTCGGGATTGTCTTTTTCCCCTTGGAGTAATCGTATGGTAATGCAAAACTCACCGAGTTCACCTGACCCTATCGAATTGAAACTGCAAGAACTCCTCCGCCCGGTGCGCCCTTCGCAGACTTTTGTGCAAACCGTGCGCAAACGCATTCAAGTTACGCCCAGCATCCGGTTACAACAAAAATCGCCCCAAGTACGGCGCTACTTAATGATTTTAGGCGGTGTTCTCTCGGCGAGTTTATTGCTCATCACCGGCGTGCGTGCAATTTTTTACCTGGTGAACCGCTCAAAGGCATAATCAACGCAAAAGACATACAAGCCAAAGCAACCAACGGGGTGCCCGCTTGGTTGATTACATTTTTTTCTCCACCCTATGACTCATCAGCCATTGTTGTATATCTAGGGGCGAATCGTCCGGTTTGATTCGAACATACGTACCATCCGGTTTCATGATGCGCGCACGTAAGTTATCCTTGAGATACACATCGAGAACTTGGGTTTTCATGTAATGCACATGGCCTGGTTTTTCTAGCGGAAAGACCACTTCCACGCGGTGATCTAAGTTGCGCGGCATCAGGTCTGCGCTGCCCAAATAGATTTCTTCCGCTCCATCATTGTAAAAATAATAGATGCGACTATGTTCCAGATAACGACCAACAATGCTGGTGACACGGATGTTTTCGCTAATCCCTTTCATGCCCGGTCGCAAGCAACAGATTCCACGCACCAATAGGTCAATTTGCACACCGCTTTGCGAGGCTTCATAGAGCAATTGAATGATGGGCTGGTCTACAATCGCATTCACTTTGAAAATCAGATGTGCTTTTTTGCCTGCCCGGGCGTGGCCAATTTCACGCGCAATCAGCGCTTCAAGCCGTCGGCGCAAGTTGACCGGCGCCACCAGGAGTTTTTTATAGTCTTGCTTGGTCGAATAACCGGTCAGGTAGTTGAATAAGTCAGTGGCATCTGCACCCATATCCTCATCGCAGGTAAACAGTCCCAAGTCTTCGTAGATGCGCGCCGTCGAAGGGTTATAGTTACCGGTCGCCAAATGCAAATAGCGTCGAATGCCGTCCCCCTCACGGCGCACGACCATGGCAATTTTGCTATGCGTCTTCAGCCCCACCAAGCCATACACAACATGCACTCCCACCTGCTCCAGCCGCCTGGCCCAACCGATGTTACTCTCCTCATCAAAACGGGCCTTCAACTCCACCAACACGGCCACCTGCTTACCACGCTCCGAGGCTTCTAACAGGGCTTCGACAACCGGGGAGTTCTGTCCTACCCGATAGAGAGTCTGTTTGATGGCAAGAACCTGCGGGTCACGCGCAGCGGCGTTCAAAAAATCCACAACCGGCGTAAAAGAATCATACGGATGATGAAGAAGCAAGTTTTCTTGCCGAATGGCATCAAAAATATCGGCAGGTTCCGCGACTTGTCGAAAAGCCGGAATCACAAACGGCTTATAGGGGGGATATTTCAACTCATGCAACTCGAGGGTGTTATAGAGCTGCCACAAACTCACCAAACCAAGCGGTGCACTTTGCACGTAAATATCGGTTGTACGTACTTCTAGGTTTTCAAGCAACAACTCGCGCACACTTTGCGGCATGGTTTCATAGATAGCAACCTGTACAACGGAACCAAACTTACGCCGCCGAATGCTGGCTTGCATGGTTTCCAACAAATCATCGGCTTCCAATTCTTGAATTTCTACATCAGCGTCACGCACGATACGAAATGGATGCGCCGAGACAACCTCCATCCCCGG
The DNA here is from genome assembly GCA_003130845.1 of Anaerolineae bacterium. Classification (GTDB taxonomy): domain Bacteria; phylum Chloroflexota; class Anaerolineae; order Anaerolineales; family Villigracilaceae; genus UBA5195. Next base: position 15,526 of record QEXW01000107.1, on the reverse strand, counting down.
AAACAACATGCGTAAGTTGGCAGCAATTACTTGCTCTAGCCAGACAAAATAGTGCTGGCGAGGGATGGTGCCATCCTTGCGTTCACCACCAGAAGAGCGCTTGACCGGTACCAGCCGCGGCAAGGTATCTGGTACTTTCAACCTAGCAAACTTTTCGTTTCCTCTTGAATCACGGATGACAACCGCTAAGTTCAAGCTAAGATTGGAGATATGTGGAAAAGGATGCCCCGGGTCAAGCGCTAACGGCGTCAACACTGGAAACACTACGTCGCGAAAGTAGGTATCGGCACGCTCTTTTTGGGCAGCATTCAACTTGGCATAATCGAGCACATGCACACCGGCTTTCTCCAACTTAGGCAACAGTTTCTTGCTCCAACACTGTTGCGCTTCTTCATACAAAGCATTAGAGACCTTACGAATGGCTGCTAACACATCGCGCGGTGTACGCCCATCTATCGAAATATCTGGAATGTGCGCTTCAACCTGTTTGCGGATGCCGGAGACGCGCACCATGAAGAACTCATCCATGTTTGAGCCAAAAATCGCCAGAAATTTCACTCGCTCTAAGAGTGGATTGGTCTCGTCATGCGCTTCTTCCAGCACCCGGCGCTGAAATTCAAGCATCCCCAGTTCACGGTTAAGGTACAGTTTGGGGTCCGAAAGGGTTAAGATGGGGTCATTGGGGGGAATGGTCATAAGAGTGAGGATGTGAGTTGGGATGAAGTAGGTTTTTCCTGTTTAGGTGAAATCCTGGTATGCCGATGTGACTGACATCGCTCTGCCCGCCGGCTAGCCGCGCCCCAATCTCTGGACAGGGAGAAAGCGTTCGGTGTGTATGGTGTGGCGGGCTTTTGCGCGCGTCAGAGTGAACTGAGTTTTTAGTCTGTTTTCCAGGGAAACGGCTGTTCGGGCGAGGCGCGCCAAAACGTTTCGATTTGATTTTTTCTCTCCATGAACGTTTTGATTAAATCTGCGTGACGTTGTTCGTAATGAAGGCGTATGGCGGGAGATGTTTCCCATTCGACTTCTTCGAGCATAAACAGAAAAACTTCGGCATCCTGAATTTCGCCCATGGCGGTCTGATAATCGTGCATTCGTTTGAAGTTTTCCTGCGGAAAGTCAGGAACAAGTGGGTGGATGATTTCGAGCATGTAGCGAAAGCGCTTGAAGGCAATGCGTGTGCGATGAATGGTAGCCGGTTGTGCTGGGTCAATCCATCCATAGCGTTGCAGGACAATGGCATACGTTTCATCTACGGCGTGCAACACGAGCTCGTCAAATGAGCTATCCGTAGAAATCCGCTCCAAATCGGCGCGTGTTTTTTCGAGACGGCGGGCGATGCCGGCTGGTTTGATGTCTTCAATGATTTCTTCGGCCTCGCGCAACAAACGGCGCTCGCGCCTTTGCAAAGTTTGCTGAAAAGGTTTGAGTTCGGGCAAGGTTTGGATTGTTTCGGAAATTTCGGCCAGCATCACTTGTGTGTCGCGCAGGTCATCAAACTCGTCTAGTTGTCCTTTGAGTGATTTGCGGATTTTCTGTAAGCGCGGATGCGGTTGAATTAAGCGAATTAAATCTACCAGCGCAAGCAAACGACGCGCAGCAACCCGCAAGTCGTGAACTGCTTCTTCGGAAAACTCGCGGCGGCAGAGTTTAATTTGCTCGCGGTAGTTTTCCCAGCGAGTTTGAATCGCTCTCAGAAGCAATTCTCGCGCATCCATACAGCCATCCTTTTATTTAGTTTACATGAAAATTACCCAAAAACAATAAGCCGGCAGCAATGGTACGTTAATGCATCAAAGTTAACGTCCGCTTACAAAAGGGTTAACTTTCGGTAAAAGAGTTTGCACACGGCTATCACTATGCCGTCTAAGAGAGTAAGGCCAACAGGTGCGGTGCCACGCCTGTTAAATCCGTCACCCTTTCAAAGGCTTGGCGTGCGCGCACATTTCCCACCAACAGCAAAGGGACAGGATTGGTCGTGTGGCGACGGGTAGAAAGGTCTTCCAAATTGCCGTGGTCCGATGTCAGAAGAAGCAAATCATTTTCAGCATCCCAGGCCGCCAGCAGTCCTCCCAACGTGGCATCGAATTGCTCCAACAAGCGCACGGCTGCTTCCATTTCCTGGCGATGACCGGCGTAATCGGTCAGCCAATACTCAAAGAAGGAAAAATCTACTTGCGCGGCTAAATCCGCCAGGCGACGACCAGCCTCTTCCGGCGAGAGCAAGGCAATTTCAGGATGTCCCAAGCGCTCATGCCAACCGTGACCGGTCAAATCGGCACTGATAGCCCGACCGTTCAGCAAGTCCTCTCGACTGCGCAAAGACAAACCTGCTCTGGTCACTGCGAGCGGGATCGAGGAATATAAGCGCTTGCCAGAGCGAACGCTGTGAAAGTAACCAGCCGGATAGGCGTTGAGAAATGCCGCGCGCTTTCCCGCCTGTGTTAATACTCCGAAAATCCCACCCTCGGCCAAGGTAGCCGCGGTCGCCGCATCGGGTTTGGGGCCATAGTGATACCCAATTTCCGCCGGAACATTGCGCCCGGTGAGCAAAACCGCTTGCCCGGTGGCCGATTGTGGGAGACCACCAACACCCAAGCAGGCATCTAAAGCCAAAAGGGTCGCGCGGTCATTCGAAAAAGGCGCGGCTTTGGCAATCAAGCGCCGCCCATCGAGCAAGGCGGTGAGATGGGGCAAATCCGCGCGTACGAAAGGATTCCGCTGGGGGTCATCTACCCCCAGCCCAATTCCATCTAAAAACAAAAACAGGACCCGCATAGTTCAGTTTTTTTGCAAAATGAAATAAGCCGAGAGACGCTTATGATGGTCCACACCCTCTATGCGCGAAATCAAATGAAACGCACGCTGCATTCTCTCTATATCGGTGGGGGAAATACCAGGGGATGTCCCTTCGCTCAGAAACGCATATAAAAACCAGGTTCCGCCCGGCACGAGCAGGCGGTTGGCTTGCTCAAGATACCGCTGTTTTCCATCTTCAGACAGGCTATGAAAACAACCTATATCGAGAATCAAATCGTAAGGGTCGCGCAAACGCTCCAGGCGCACCACATCTTCTATCAAAAACTGAACATTTACGCCTGCCTGGCGTGCTTTGCGGCGCGCTTGCCAAATGGCCGATGGAATAAAATCCACCCCCGTCACTTGCCAGCCCCGCAAAGCCAGGGTGATAGCATTTGTGCCGGTGCCACAGCCCAAGTCCAGGGCGCGGCCGGGCGCACGCTCCTGCAGAAAAGCCAACAACTCCGGCGGTGTCAGGCCGCTATCCCAAGGTGGACGGTGTAGATAAGCAAAGAAAAACATCAGGCGGCGCAGGTCTAGCATGTGATAACGTGGCTCCGGCTTGGTTTCAACGTATCGGTTATTTTTCACGGTGTCCTTTGGCCGCCAATTTGATGGGAGTGCCTAAGAAGCCATATTCAGCACGGATGCGATTTTCAAGATAACGCATGTATGAGAAATGTAGCAGCGCCGGGTCGTTGACGAACAAGACGAAGGTCGGCGGGTCGGAACGCACTTGGGTACCGTAGTAAATCTTGAGTTGCCGCCCGGCATGTGAGGGCGGGGGCTGATAATCCACAGCACTTTGCAGAATATCGTTAATTTTGGAGGTGCTCAAGCGTGCCAAACGCTCTTCCTGCACGCGCAAGGCAAGCGGCAAAACCTGGTCTACACGCTGGCCGGTTTTGGCAGAAATAAACAAGAGGGGGACGTAATCCATAAAATTAAGTTCACGGCGCACAATCTGCGTGTATGCTTCCATAGTGTACGTATCTTTTTTGAGCGCATCCCACTTATTCACCAGCACCACACAACTTTTCCATTCTTCCAAGATATACCCTGCGATGTGCGCATCTTGCGCGGTGATTCCTTCCAGGGCGTCAATCATCAACAAAACGACATCGGCGCGTTCAATGGCTTTGAAAGAACGTAAAACGCTGTATCGCTCCACGCCTGGTTCAATTTTTCCGCGCCGCCGAATGCCGGCGGTGTCAATGAGCGTAATCGGGATGCCCTGAAATTCGATTTTGGTGTCAATTGCATCACGGGTTGTACCGGCAATCGGGCTGACGATGGCACGCTCTTCGCCTACCAAACGGTTGAGCAGGCTAGATTTCCCCGCGTTTGGTTTTCCTACAATCGCAATTTTGACCGATTCATCCTCCGCTTGGTCACCAGGGGCAGGAAAGGCTTTGACGACCTCATCGAGCAGGTCACCGACATCGGTGCCATGAATGGCCGAGACAGGGTAAGGGTCGCCCAACCCTAGCTCGTAGAAGGCTGTCGCGTTTTGACGTGTACGGGCACTTTCACATTTATTGACGACCAAAAAAACCGGTGGGATGGGTTTGCCATCCAACAGTTTTTGATGACGCCGCAAAATATTGGCCACTTCTTGGTCGGCAGGGGTTGGGCCGGTCTCGCCATCTACCAACATTAAAACCACATCCGCATCGCGAATAGCGACCTGCGCTTGGGCACGAATCTGTTCGATAAATTCCGCCGAGCCAACCGAAAGCGGTGTGCGTCCTCCGTGCGTAGGGTCAATACCACCCGTATCTACAATCGTAAACGGTATGCCGTTCCATTCGGAATCGGCAAAAATCCGGTCACGCGTGGTGCCGGGGGTATCATCTACAATCGCCAGGCGCTCGCCGGCCAGGCGATTAAACAGTGTGCTTTTACCCACATTCGGGCGTCCAACCAAGGCAACAACAGGTTTTGACATGAGTTCTCGTCTCTTTGAACAATTTTCATCTGGCTAAAGCAACCCAGCGGTGGGTTGGCCGAAACTTGGTTTATATTTAGGGTGAGGGAGCAGGCGTGGGGGTATTGGCAGGACGGATCACCACCTCGACGGTGCCGGGGTTAAACGATTGTACTTGAATATCGGCGATGAAGATTTGTGCCTGTGGCACGACTTGGTGGGTACCAATCGTCAGGCCGGTCAAATCTACAAAAAAACGCACATCGTTGGTGGTCAATTTATCCAGCAGCGGCAGAGGGCCAGTCAAAATCACATCTAGCCGTTCCGGGGAGATAACGGCCTCTAGGTCCGGCGGTAAGCCGACGATGTTGATGACCACGTCATTCAAGCTTAAGCTGCCTTCAATGGCATCTACGCCAATCAGCACTTGCACGGTCTGTTCACCCACAATACTAACGCCATCAGGTAAAACCAGTGCCACACGCGTATCAATATCTTGTGAAGCGCCGTTCAGGTTGAGTGGTTCCGTTTCGATGTAGCCAGGCAAGTTTTTAACCAATTCGGGGTTAGAAGAGTAGACCGTCAGCACAGGCGGGAAGACCGAAATGGTAGTCAAACGGTAACCAGGCGCGACCTGACCGCGCACATTCACCTTAACGGCAATATCGCGATATCCACCTTGTTGCGTAATCGGGATAAAGACCTGAACCGTTTCTGGTTTAACAGTAACGCCATTCACTACGAGTCCATTGGCATCGAGCAAACGCAAAACCAAAGTGGTTTGTACATCCTGACGGACACCGGCAATGCTCAAATCAGAGCGGACGCTGGTCACTTGTTGTACGCGAGATTGCGGTCCAACCAGCGTTACTTCCGTTGGCACAATACGCGCTGCCCCTGCTTCGTAGCCAATCGCCGGTTCACCGCGCAGCGAGAGTTGAATCGGCAGAGTTTTTGTCGCGAGCAACTCTAAGCTGACATCCAGCACTTGAGGGGTCACCGAGACCACACGCACAGGCTGCACCGCCACCTGTATTTGCACTTGTAGGCGATGCTGGCCAGCTTCTAATCCGGAAAGGTCAAGCAAGGCGCGGACTTGTCCTTCGGTCGCAGTTATTCGCTCCCAAACCGACCGAGGAGCGCGTAACGTTAGATTGACACGTTCTGGAATGTTGCCGACAATCACCAGGCGCGGGTCTTGTCCTAGCACTTCGAGTGGAATAGCGCGTGGGTAAGCCCGCACTTCATCGGGGTCAGCCGTCGTAACCGCCGAAACCCAAACGGTCAGCGCCATAATGCAGGCCAGCAAAAAGGTTTTCAGGTTATTGATAAACCAATTAAGCATACGCTCGACTTTCATTGACGCTCAGGCTCATTCTTCCGTGCGGAACAAGTAGGGGAAGTGCCGTTGGAAGAAGCCTCGGCGTTTTTGCTCAGGGCGATAAAAAGCGGTCAGGATATTCTCCAAGCGTTCCGGGTCAAGACGTCGAATCATGCGTCCGGCATGTGCAATCGAAATCGAGCCAGTTTCTTCAGAAACCACCACCGCTATGGCATCCGAAACTTCAGAAATACCCAGGGCTGCTCGATGGCGTAACCCCATCTGCCGTTCTGGTGAACGCGCCAGAATGCCGCTGGCCGAGAGGGGCATAACGCAGGCTGCGGCAACGATTTTGGCACGCTGCACAATTACAGCCCCATCATGGAGAGGGGTGTTCGGATAGAATATCTGTAACAGCAGTTCTGGCGTGAGACGAGCATGCAATTGCACGCCGGTATCAGCGTATTCTTCTAAGGTATCTAGCCGCTGTAAGACAATCAAGGCCCCGTGTTGCCGGGCAGAAAGCCGCGCACAAGCACTGACGATGGCCTGAATGGCTGCTTGTATTTCACGACCTTCTCGTTCGGATTGGCCGGGGATGTAGGTGCCGGCGCGCCCGATGCGCTCTAGGCCGCGCCGAATCTCCGGGGCAAAAATGACAGGAATGGCCAGCAACAACGCTGGCAGGGTGGTGCGCACCAACCAGGAAAAAGCTGGTAGTTCTATCAAGCCGGTCAGCAAGGCCAGCAACACCACCAAAAAAAGCGCCCCACGCAACAAGACCATTGCCTGGGTATCTCGCACCAGGTATAGCAGGAAAAAAAAGACCAGCGCCACCAACAGAATGTCAATGACGCTCAGCCAATTCAGGCGTTGAAAAATAAAGAAGAGATCGTTGAGAAAATCTGTCACGATAACCAGTCAATAGCAGGTAAACAGGGGGCGCACCTGCTTACCGGGTCCCTGGTTACCTCTTTAGGCGGCCTGCATTAGATCGGACGCAGGACGCGGTCTTGTCGCAACTGTTTGAAGAAGAGCGTAGTATTGGGTTGTGCCGATTCAATCGCGGCATCACTCCAGGCCTGTACACCCAGCGATTGGGGTGTGCGCGGCTCATAGCCCAGTTGTTTCCAGGTTCCCTGTAAAGCAGCCAAATTCGGAGGCAGGAACAGCAGCGAGGCCTCGCATTGTAACTCGCCCGAAGCGCGCTCCACTTCAGTAATCAGCGTCTTGAGACCTGCTTCTAATGGAACAGATGGGTCAATAAAGAATTCTGTTGTGCGCGCTACCAGATTTTCCACCTGCCAGCCAGCCACACCGACATTTTGTCCGTTTAACTGCAAAAGCAGAAAAGCTTTTTCACCGAAGGCAGCCATGACATCATCCGCAGAGATAGCTTTTGTTCCACCGCTCAGGCGCGTTACCAAATCGGCAATGCTAGCAGAATCACGCGGGCGGCCACGAACAACGGAAAATTCGCTATCGGCTGGTTTAACCGCAACTTGCAGCGTGTCGCTGTGTGAACTGATTTTTTTCCAGGCTGCGGCTACATTTTGCCAGGTTTGCTCAAAGCTGCCTGTGTTGTGAATGACGACATGCGCCGCAGCGAGTTTTTGGTGTTGCGCGCTCTGGAAATGAATGCGTTGCAGCGCCTCATCGCGGGTCATACCCCGTTTTTCAATCAGGCGTTGCACTTGCAGTTCTTCGGGGGCGTTAACAACCCAGATGGTATCACATACGTTGCGTAGTTCGCTTTCGAGTAATTTGATGGCTTCAATCACAATCACCTTCTGCGAAGCACGCTTAACCATCACATCAATTGCCTGCGAAACCAGGGGGTGGATAATATCTTCCAACCGCGCCATAGCTTCCGTGTCACTAAATACCAGCCGTCCCAATTTCAGGCGGTCAATCTCTCCATCCGGTGAAAGAATCCACTTCCCAAAAGCGTCTACAGCGGCCTGGTAACCAGGCGCGCCCTTAGCAATGGCACGATGTGAAAGCGCATCGGCATCTATGCCGTATGCGCCCAAGTGCTCCAGCATTTTGCGCACCACACTTTTGCCTGTCGCAATATTGCCGGTCAGTCCGATGATGTATTTTTCAGGCCATTTGGTGCTCACAGGCCACTCCTTGAAGCAACACGCCAGATGGATACATGAATTTTCTCTCTCATTTTAGCCGTACGGCTTCAGAATGTCAAAAGGAAGATTAGGGCTCAATGTAATAGGTCATGCGCTGCAAATAAATAGCCGGGTCAATATGTTGCACTTTAACGCTCGGCGGAACAATTAAGCGTAAGGGGGCATAGTTCAAAATCCCCCGCACGCCGGCTTCCACCAATTGGTTGGCCACTTCTTGCGCCGCCGAAGCCGGGGTGCAGAGCATCGCCAATTTAATATTTGCTTCTCGAATATCGCGCACCATGTTGCGTGCATCACGAATAACAAAAGAGCAATTGGCAACATCGGCACAAACTTGCTTGCCCACCTTTTCCGGGTCATTGTCAAAACACATCGCCACCCGAAAGCCTCGATTGCCAAAGCCCTGATAACGCACGACCGCATGACCAATTTCACCCATGCCTACAACGGCGACATCCCAAACATGTTCTACTTTCAAGATTTTACTTAGGCGTTCAATGAGATAAGGGATGTAGTATCCCGTACCTTGCTTGCCAAACTCACCAAACTGCGAGAGGTCTTTGCGAATTTGCGCAGCAGAAATTCCAACCTTTTCCCCCAATTCTTTTGAGGAGGTGGTCGTCATTCCGGCATCTGCCAATCGTTGCAAAGCCCGCAAGTAAACAGGCAAACGACTCACGACAATATCTGGCACCTTGGCAGCATTCATTGCAGCCTCCATAAAATTGGACAAATTTTCTGATAATCTACCATAAAAATAAATTTTGTGCAATTCTGCACTTTTAAGTGTGGCTGGCTCTAATCGTCAGGCACGGAGCGAGAAGGCAAAACATTCAAGCGCCACCTACCCAAACAGAAACCGCCGCAACCAAAGTCGGAACGGCGGTTTGACCGGATAAAAGAATTGGTCGGGGTGGACGGATTCGAACCGACGACCTCTTGCTCCCAAAGCAAGCGCGCTAGCCAGCTGCGCCACACCCCGTTGTGTAAGCCGCAGTATAACTTAAACCGGTCTTCATCGTCAATGCAAAGCCGCCCTGTTTTGGCGCGAAATAGACTAGTGAATCGCTAGCAGCTGTTGTAATCCCCTGATGAGTGCCTCTATATCTTCGTACGAGTTGTATCCTTGCACCGAAATGCGCACAAACTTATGGTCATTCCAGGCAATGAGCGGCACTTCTACTTTGTATTCATCGTAGAGTCGGGCTTTCAGCATAGCCAAATCTGTTTGTAACGGCAGCGGCGCAATCGCCATCTGACTGCAAAACGTCTCATTCAGAGGGTAGAGGGGTGGCATTTGCGTCAGGTTACAAACTTGTGTGACAGCCTGTATCAACAAGTTATGACACGTGCGGCGCACCGTTTCCCAATCCTGTTCTTGCATGAAGCGAATCGCCGCCGGAACAGATAGCGCGGCAGAGGGGTCGTGCGTCCCCGTCCACTGAAAGTAATCCACAAAACGCGAGCCGCTCTCCCCCGTCCTGCTTTTTCCGTATCCCCAACTCACCACCAGCGGCTCCAATCTCGATTGAATTTCAGGCCGCGCATACAAAAAGGCGGCACCTTTTGGGGCCAGCATCCACTTGTGCAAATTGCCAAACACAATATCTGCCCCCAGGGCTTGCAAATCTACCGGAATTTGACCGGGAGAATGCGCCGCATCAATCACCGTAAGAATCCCGGCCCGGCGCGCCAAGGCACAAATTCGTTGCACCGGCAGGCGCAAAGCAGTGGGGGAGGTGATGTGGCTCAGGTAAATCACCCGTGTCCGTTCTGTCACACCCGCCCAAAACTGAGCGACCACCTCTTCTTCCGTCTGGACGGGCAACCGAATAGGCTGGTGAATGTACTTGGCCCCACTTTTGCTGCACATAAATTCCCAGGCTAGGTCACACGCGCCGTATTCATGGTCAGTGGTCAACACTTCGTCGCCTGGCGCAAGGTTGAGGGAACGCGCGACAATGTTGACACCGTGCGTTGCATTCGGGATATAAACCAAATCATCAACCTGGGCATTCAGGTACGCCCCTAATGCAAGGCGTGCTTCGTGCAGTAAAGAATCGTATTCACGCCCCAAAAACAACACAGGCTGACGCTCAAGCCGTCTTTGCCAGTTTTGATAAGCGTTAAAAACGGGAATGGGACAAGCACCAAACGAGCCATGATTCAAAAAGTGCACTTCTGGGTCGAGCAAAAAGAGAGATTTAAGCGCATTCATTTTCAACACTCATCGAGAAGCGAAATCCATTTTTTATGGTTTACAACAAGTAAGCCTATCACATTTTCAGCCAAATCACAGACTGAGCGATTAAAATCTGTTGCGCAACCTTTCACAATGGAAAACCGTACATCAAACGTAATCTCCAAAACCATCAGTGGTTATATACTTACCCATACGTTATGACCAATACGCCCGCTACACCCACTCCAGGCACAACCACACACACTTCTCTCCAAAAGCGACCGGTCTTGCGCCTGGTCTTGCAAGGTGGCTGGATGCTGGTCGTTACCTGGATTGCCTGGCTGCTTTCCGGTTACTTTTTTACCACATGGACGAGCAATACAAACCTGTTATATCTGCTCAGCCAGGTAGCGCGTATCAGTCTCACCCTGTTTACGTATTCCACCGTCCAACTACTGGCCGATGTATATATTCTGCTGGGCTTCTTCAGCCTGGCCATGCTCTTGTTTCTGCGCCGTTCCGATGACTGGTTCGCCATCTTTCTTTCGGTCATGATGATGACCTTTGGAATGCGCGTGACCAACATTGGCCATGAATTGATGTATCAATCAGAATTACAACTCTTCTTCAGCCCCATTATGATGATGGGAGAAATCGGCATCATTGTGCTAGGTTGGTTGTATCCCGATGGGCGAATCTTGCCGCGCGTATTCCGTTTTTTGCTGCCCCTAATGGTCGTAAATATTGTGCTCCTCTATTTGCCCACCTCGCCTTTCTTTGCCGGTGAGAATTTGAGCGCCGGTGCTATTTTTAACCTGCTTGGTTGGTATGCCACCGGCATCTTTGCGATGGTATATCGCTACCGACAAACTACGAACCCCAACCAAAGAGAGCAAATCCGCTGGGCTGTTTCAGGTATGGTGGCGCCGCTGGCTTGGTTTTTGGCCTTTAGCCTGCCACCGATTTTCGTTCCTGCCTTACAAAATCAGACTTCTACCGCCTTCAATATTTTCATCATGGTCATGCGCGTTGTGAGCATCCCGCTGTTTTTGGCCTTCCCGACGGCACTCACCATTGCAATCGCCCGCTATAAACTATTTGATATTGATTTCCTGATTAACCGCGCTTTGGTGTACGGTGCATTGACCGCACTCATCGCTTCGATTTTCGGCCTGGTACTGCTGGTGATAAATGCCATCTTTGCTATCACTGCACCTGGCACACAAGCGACCCTCGGATTGGTCATCTCGGCGCTCATCGCTGGAGGGCTCTTCCAACCAGCGCGCAAAGCACTGCAGCGGTTTGTGGATCGGACATTTTACAGCATCAAAATTGATTATTTGAAAACCCCTCCCGAACGAAAGTACCTGGCCTCGCCCGACACACAAACCCTGGTGCCGTTGTTGTTTTCCCATTACCAGAACTTGGAACTGATTGGCAAAGGTGGTATGGCCGAAGTCTACCGCGCCGAGCATCCGACGCAACAACGCACGGTCGCCATCAAAGTCCTACTCTCAAGTCTGGCACAGGACGATGTCTTTCGGCGGCGCTTCCTACGCGAGGCACAAATTCTCTCCGGATTAGAACATCCTCACATTGTGCGCCTATTTGATTTTGGCGAGGAAAATGGCCTGTATTACATGGTGATGGAATATCTCAATGGCATCAATCTCTCGACGTATCTCAAACAAAACGGACGGATGCCCCTGGCAACAGCCCTGCCCATCTTACGCGAAGTGGCCGAGGCGCTCGACTATGCTCATACTGCCGGTTTGGTGCACCGCGATGTGAAGCCCTCAAATGTTATGCTCGATACACACGATGCGAACACCCGGGCAGTGTTGACCGATTTTGGTATCTCTAAAATCACCAACGCACACACCAACATCACCGCCTCCGCAGCGGTTTTAGGAACCTTTGACTACATCGCCCCGGAACAAATCCAGGGTGCAGAAGAAGTTGACGGACGCGCAGACATTTACGCCTTGGGAATCATGACCTATCAACTGCTGACCGGTTCACTGCCTTTCAAGCGCCCCAGCGCAGGCGCACTTTTGCTGGCGCATCTCACAGCCCCGCCTCCCGATGCGCGCGAAGCTCTGCCCAGTTTGCCACGGCAGACGGCCCTTGCGCTTCAACGCGCCATGGCCAAAAAACCAGCAGAGCGCTACGCTACCGCCTCCGAATTCGTGCTGGCTCTTGGATAGTAAAACGGGGCAAGTCTGCGGCTTGCCCCGTTATTGTTATTCATATCCATGCGGGTGACTGCGATGCCATTCCCACGCACTGCCGATAATGTCACGCAGGTTATCATGCTGCGGCTGCCAGCCTAATTCGCGCCGAATTTTTTCCGAAGAAGCCACCAAACGAGCCGAATCACCCGGACGGCGCGGCATTTCCTTCACAGGAATCCGCCGGCCAACCACCTCGCTCGCGGTATCAATCACCTCGCGCACCGAATAGCCATGCCCCGAACCCACGTTGTAGATAAGTTTATCCCGTTCAGCCAAGGCTTCCACCGCCAAAATATGTGCCGAAACCAGGTCCGCAATGTGAATATAATCGCGAATGCAGGTTCCATCCGGGGTGGGGTAATCGGTTCCGAAAATGTAAGCATATTCGGCTTGTCCTAACGCGACCTGAAGGACGCGCGGGATGAGATGGCTTTCAGGTTGATGTGCCTCGCCGCGTCCGGGCAGCGCCCCGCTGGCATTAAAATAACGCAAAGCAGCATAGTGCAGCTTGTGAATTTGGCGATACCAATCCAGCGACTGCTCAATGGCAAGTTTAGTGTAACCATAGGTATTCGTTGGCCCCAAGGGCGAATCTTCGGTGAGGGGCTCGTCACTGGATTGATACACTGCCGCTGTCGAAGAGAGCAAAAAACGCGATACGCCGGCTTTGACCGTTGCTTCAATCAGCGTGAGTGAATTAATCAAATTGTTGCGGAAGAATTTGGCGGGGTCTTTCATGCTCTCGCCGGCCTCGATGAAAGCGGCAAAATGCATCACCGCGTCATACTGTTCTTCCTTTAGCGCCAACGCCAGTGCGAGAGTATCTGAAAGTTCTGCATGGATAAATTTTGCACCTTCTGGCACAGCCTGACGATGCCCAGTAACCAGCGAATCGTACACCGTCACGGAATGGCCTGCTTTGAGCAATGCCTCCGCGGTAGCAGAACCAATATACCCCGCCCCTCCGGTAACAAAAATGTTCATGAACATCTCCTAAAGAAGTAATGAATACATGCTTTGCTTGAAAGTCGTAGCATGACTTATGACTGAAGCAGTGGGGGATATTGTACATGCCAATTGGTGACCTGCTGATAGGCATACGCTAGTCGAAACAGCGTGGCTTCGTCAAAATGCCGTCCCATCAGCTGCATCCCTACCGGCAGACCAGCTGCATCAAACCCGACCGGAAACGCCAGCCCTGGCACACCGGCCAAATTGGCAGGCAGGGTAAAAATATCCTCCAGATACATCGCCAAGGGGTCGCCGCCGTGCGCGCCGATGGGAAAGGCCGTAGTCGGCGCGACCGGGCAAGCCACTGCATCCACCTGACGGAAAACCTGCTCGAAATCGCGTTTAATCAGCGTGCGCACCTTTTGCGCTTGGCCATAAAAAGCATCATAATAGCCCGCCGAGAGCGCATACGTGCCTAGCATAATCCGTCGTCGCACTTCATCACCGAACTTCGCACCGCGTGTCTTATAAAAGACATCCCACATGCTTTCCCCACTCACACGCGGGCCATAGCGCACCCCGTCAAAGCGCGCCAGGTTGGCCGAGGCCTCGGCCGGGGCAATCAGATAATAGACGGGTAAGGCATATTCGGTGTGCGGCAAACTGACTTCACGGATTTCAGCACCCAGGTCGGCCATTGTTTGAATTGCCGCGCGGACTTTTTCTTCCACCTCCGGCTGAATACCGGCGATGAAATACTCTTTTGGCACACCAATCCGGATTCCTTCCAGGCATGGGCTGGCTTCCGCTTCCAGAACAATCTTTGCATCTGGCAGGTCTTGTGTGGTTGCATCCCGTGGGTCGCGTCCATTGTAAGCAGAGAACACCACGGCTGCATCTGCTGCACTGCGAGCAAACACGCCAACCACATCCAACGATGAGCCATACGCCACCAAGCCATAACGCGAGGCCCGCCCATAGGTTGGTTTGAGACCTGTTACTCCACAAAAAGAAGCCGGCTGACGCACCGACCCGCCGGTATCTGTCCCCAGCGCTGCCAGAGCAAACCCCGCCGCCACAGCCGCTGCCGAACCGCCCGAAGAGCCACCCGGCACACGGGTCGTATCCCACGGGTTACGTGTCACCCCATAGGCCGAATTCTCTGTGCTAGAGCCCATCGCAAACTCGTCCGTATTGGTCTTGCCCAGCACAATAGCCCCGGCTGCTTGCAACTTCTCCACCACCGTAGCGGTAAAAGGTGGAATGTAGCCTTCTAGAATCTTGGAGCCACACGTACAAGGCATACCCTGCACGGTTAAGACGTCTTTGACGGCAATTGGGATGCCCAATAAACCAATAGACTGGTCAGCAGGCAAACCAGCCTGGCGCCATTCAGCCAGTTTGGCATCGGCCAAATCTGCTTGTCTGAGCGCGCCCTCGGCATCGAGATATAAAAAGGCATGGATGGTCTCTTCCAGCACAGAAATACGCTTGAGGCAGGTCAAAACCAATTCACGGCTGGAAATTTCTCCGCGTTGGAGTAGTTTCTGGGCTTTGGTCAGAGAAAACATGGGGATAGAGTGACAAGTGCAGGGGAAGATATGTTAGGCGCGCAAGCCGGACTTCTTATTCAAACACCGGTGGAATCTTAAACTGCCCCTGTTCCTGTTCAGGAGCGTTCTTGAGTAATTCTTCACGTGATAAGCCTGGACAAGGTACATCCGGCCGCAAATGGCTATCACCACTGAACACACTGGCCGTAGGCGGAATACTGGCGGTATCGAGTTTCTGTAATTGGGCCACATAATCCAAAATGGCTGAGAGTTGCTGGCGATAACGCGTTTTTTCCGCCTCGGTCAATTCCAAGCGGGCTAAACGAGCGATGTGTTCGACTTCTTGAATAGTAAGTGGCATGGGCGCGATTATACCGCATCAGAACCACTCTACCCGATTCCGTCCTTTGCTCTT
>QEXW01000106.1 GCA_003130845.1 Anaerolineae bacterium | reverse complement strand
CTTCAGCCCACCAAAAACGCAGATTTTGCCGATATTGTGTACCACTGCGAACAATCGCTCCTGCACATCCACCTTCGCTTTCGAGCGCAGGGTGAAGCGGTTCATTCGTTTGTGAACACAAATGTTCGCAAACACCGGCTCAACGATTGCCAGGCGGCGGGCGTACATCTGTTTGCCCTGCGGACTGTCAATTTTGGCCTTCATACAACACCAAGAGCTCGATTTTCTTTTCCACCAGTTCGTTGATAGTATGTTCCAGGCTGCCCGGTACCAGTTGCTTTTCCAGAGAGATGGGCAGCATCACCATCTGGTCGTAGTTGCAGGGTTTGTATTTTGCCATTGCAGCGCCTCCACTGAATACAACCCCGTTTCTTTAAGGTCGATTCGCCCCTTTTTCGACAGTTTCAACGGCAAGCGTCAGCGGCGGGCAGGGAATTTGGCAGAGAAAAGCCAAAGGTAGAAAAAACGCCCGGAGTCGCTGAATCCCTTGGGGCGGGGCGAATGCCTCCGCCCGTCCACCTGCACGCAATGTTGGGCAGTTTTTGAACGCGCAAGCACCACGCCGTTTTTCACGGACTTATCAAAGTACCAAGTTTCTGCAAAACTTCATCCAAACTGGATTCTGGTAGCTTACAAATAAATTCTGCCTGCCTAGCTCTCCAATCAAGACTTTTTACCTGGTCTGACAGTATCGCGCCGCTAATTTTTAGTCCATCTGGAATTATCACTTCAAACGGATAATTCTTTACCTGACTGGTTATAGGACACAAAATAGCCAATCCAACTTTGCCGTTATATGCACTTGGCGATAAAACAAGGGCTGGGCGCCGCCCTGCCTGCTCATGCCCTGCTTGCGGATTAAAGGTTATCCAAACAATATCACCACGATTCGGAATATATGCCATAGTTTCACCAAACTTCGTTACCTATGGCTTCGCCTGTATCGGTTTCACCGTGAATATTGTCGTTATTTACGCCAGCCAATAACTTTTCAAGTGTCCAAGTCCGTGATTGGACAGGTTTTATAACAATTTGACCATCAACCAGAGAAACTTCAACCACAGAATCATTGTCTAGTTGTGCCTCAAGCGCAAACGCTTTCGGTATTCGTAGGGCAAGACTATTGCCCCATTTCTGAACTTTTGTGAGCATAGCGGGTATCTCCTTTCGTATCTACAATAAAGATACACTTTTTTGCTCGATTAATCAAGTTCTTTTCCCGCGAAAAGGCAAATGCCCAACGAGATTGTCGAAAAACCCTCTGTCTAAAAAATCTTTGCAAAAATCTCCCACTTGGACGCTGAAAATCGCCCAAATATGGGATGAGACGCCAAAAACAAGGCGATTTTCAGGGAAGTTGTCCCACTTTAGAGCAATGATTTTTTGTAAAAGGACTTTTTCGACAGTTTCAACGACAGGCGTCAGCCGCCCGCGGAGCGAGCGAAGCGAGCGGAGCGTGTCGGCTGGACGTGGTGTTGGGCGGGCCGCTGCAATCAGCAGCAATCTCCTGTCTTGCTTCAGCCAGACTCCCGAATTGCCATGACAACTCGTCTGCCCACAACCATCTTTCAGCAAAATGTCACAATGGTTACACCCGCGCTTCGTTGATCTGACGCACCCACCCGCTTAGATCGGACACCTGCCAGGCCACTGCATCCGTCCCCCCTTCCGGCGTGGTGTACACCACCTTCAGCAGCGGCGTAAGACGCGATTTGCCCAGAAATGAGAGCGGGGTCTCCACCGACTGAATACTTCGGAGCGGAATCCGAACTTCTGTATTCCACAACCACATCTCAAAAATCAGCTCCGCGTCCGTCAAAACCAAAATCCCATTGCCGCGCATTTGCATCACCCCACGGGACTCCCGCCCGAAAAAGTTGGCGGCACGCTCGACCCGCCGTGCTCTTGGATAGCGCGCCCGTGCGCCGGCTTCTTTCTGCCGGCCGATGTACCTCACTACTGCCACAGCGCCGCCGAAGACCACCGCGAAGAAAACCGCTAAGCCAACCAGCAGCATCAGTGCCGAATTAGAAAGCGCTGTATCCATGCAATTTCTCCTGAGTTCTGTACAGTGATCTCACGAAGCTATGCTACTGAAGGTGGCCCGCCCAACGGCAAGGCTCACCTGCCGAGCGGCGCAGGCAAGACTCCCCTGCAAACCCAAACCGCTTCTGGCAGAGCCGCCCCGTACCCTCCGAGCGAAGCGAGGTCAGGTGCAGCCCGTGTTGTGCCGCTTTCTCATGGCTTGAACTCCCGCAGGATGCGATACTTTCCTGTTTTCTCATCTACAGCAATTTCAAACACGCTAGGCTCGTTTAGCGGTTCGTAATAGATCCACCAGTCATTCTTTTGTATCCCAGCAGTTAACGATATGGTAATGCGGCATTGATTTCCAAGCGCCTGACGCACCACCGCGCCACCGTTTTGTTCGGCAATCAAAAGCGCCTGCTCCGCTGGAATCACGATATCACTCCAATTAATAGTCCGCTCCCCTCCTTCGTCGGGAGCGTATTCTTGCTTAAGTAACTTGATTATTCCAATCTGAGGCATAACGTTTACAAGAGCCTCAATACGGTGATTCTCTTCTGGTTGCAAGACTTTTTTTTGCATTGTTATTGTAAGGCGGGGTAGGCTGGGTGGGTCTGAGCACCAACGCGCAGAACTAATCATACTGACTTTCCATGTGGTTCGAGTATCATGCAAAATATATTCCATAAACAAGTCTGTTACTTGCAAATACTCTGTTTGCTGCCAAAAGATGGCTGTAGGAAATGGTTCAGGAAATTCTTCCGGAAAGGGAATTTGCACAAAAATATTCTCGTCGCTCACATTCCTTGTTAAAATCGTTTGCGGGTCAAAGCGATAAGCCTCTTTGGATGCATCAATTAATTCTTCCCGCGAGAACGATTCTGAACCAAACTGCAGGACAATCAAACAGCATAATATCATTCCTGCCCACAAGACAATTCCCCCAATGCCAAGCAAAAGCCAGTGTGTTTTCTTCATTGCTACTTATCCTTTCCACTCTCGCAGTGATAACTTGCCCCAGGCAAACGGTCTGCCAGGCATGCCAGGTATTCCAAATTCACCCCATCGGGCAAAGTTTCTCCTTTTGCTTGGAGCATCTTCAGATCGTTGACATACAGTTGGAGCATGAACTGCCGCTCGAAGTTCCCAGGCACAGCGCGAATGTTTTGCATGAACCGAGAAATCAAGGTCGCCGCATTGCCTTCGATGGGGCGTGGGCCTTGTTTTTCAAAATATTTTTCCCAGTTGATGCTGCCATCTGGATTGAGAAATTGTTTCTCTGGAGCATTGTAAATATTTTGCAATGTCTCAGCTGTAAACCCCTTCCCATTCTGCGCCATTGCTGCCACGATAACCTGGCTGTTCGTATCGCAATTCTGTTGCTGGCAGTATTCCAACACAGGTGCAATGCGCTCAATTACTGCCCCGGCCGAAGCGTGCGCATCCTGCGGCGAAAGCGACGCGCCCCGCGGCAAGTACTTCTTCAGGTTGTCGGCCCATTGCTCCAATTCGGGTTGCGAAACCTGCGCTATCCCTTCTGAAGAATGGTTTTGCCCTTGTATCCAGCGCATGAGCAAGTTATCTACCCAAGGAATTTTCCACTGACTTTGAACGGCAACCGCCGCTTCAATTAATGTTGGATGGATCTCAACCGAGCGCACACACTCTTTGCGCGGTTTGCCCTTCTGGTTGTACTCGCAAGTAAAGGTTGTGCCCGAAGCGATTGCCGCGTTGTAGTTGTTCACTACGTCTTGAATTGCGGTTTGATTCGCAAGCGCTGTCTCCACTCCCTTCCTTTCACTGCCTACCCCAAACCAGGTAACAGCAGGAACATGGAAAGCCCGATAGGTCGCAAGATTCACGCTGGCAAACAGGCTTGGCATCGTAACCGCAACAACCGTTGCCGCCAGTCGGATTCGCACGCTGCGTCTGTGCCACAGGTCATCGAGGCTCTGTTTCGTTGTCTGAAGTGTTTCCCCTCCCGTTTGCAGGGTGCGAGTGACCAGATTCGGCACAGTTCGTGTCACAAAGTTCCACCCCGATTGCACCGTATGCGTCACGAAATTTGGGACAGTCTTCGTGACAAAATCCCATCCCACCTGCACGGTTTTTGTCACGAAGTTCGGAACAGTCCTGGTGACGAAATCCCAGCCTGCTTGCACGGTCTTCGTCACAAAGTTCGGCACGGTTTTGGTGACAAAGCGCGTCACCGGCTCGACCACCGTCTTCTTGACCTTCTCCGCCAGCCAACCCAGGCCCGGAATCCACTTCTTGACCGGCTCCCAAATCGTGCGCGAAACCCATTCGGTCACTGGCTGGACGATTGTCTTGTACCCCTGCTGAACCGTCTGAGTAATGAAACGCGGGACGCGCTCGGTAATCGTCTTCCAACCTTCCTGCACGGTTTGCGTGATAAAGCGCGGCACGCGCTCGGTGATGGTTTTCCAACCTTCCTGCACGGTTTGCGTGATGAAACGCGGCACACGCTCGGTGATGGTTTTCCAACCGTTCTGCACGGTTTGCGTGATGAAACGCGGCACGCGCTCGGTGATTGTTCTCCAACCGGCCTGCACCGTTTGTGTACTATAGTGCGGCACAGGAGCAACGCTAGCAGATGGAGTTGGGTTGGACAAGGTGCGAACCGTAGCCAGATGCACTCCGCTTCCTGTCTGAACCGATGACCGTGCAGTGCGTCTCTCGAAGTATCTTTTTGCCAGTGCGCCGCCAACTGCTGCTACACCTGCCGCCAGCAACCACCAGGGAAAACTCGACTCCGAGTTACCCGCTTTGCCAACCGGTCCCGGCGTGGGAGTAGGCGTTGCCGTGCCAAAAATCATCACCCGCGCAGTCTCAACCAGATTGGGTGTGGCAGAGACCAATCCAGGAGCAAAAGCGACGGTTGGTGTGTAAGCAGGCAGTGACCATGCTGTTTGTGTAAATGTTGCCGTCGACAAAACGAAGTTATTGTTCCCGCCCTGCCCGCCAGCTGATGAGGGCGGTTGTACAGGAGTATTCGTTGGAGCGGGAGGAATGGGCGTGTTGGTTGGGACAGGAGTATCCGAAGGAGTAACTCCAGGCGGCAGCGTTGCACTCGGCGTGCTGGTCAAGGTTGGGGAAGGCGTTTCGGAGGGCGTCACGCCAGGCACAAGCGTTTCAGTTGCAGTGGGTGTTTCCGTCGCTGTCGGAGTAGGAGTTTCTGTAGTGGTTGGCGAAGGCGTGAAGGTTTCCGTTGGAACGGGCGTAAAGGTATTCGTGGACACAGGCGGCGGAGGCGAGACGTAATTCGCATCCACCGAGCGAAAATCCACATACCCGCCCGAAGCCGAAAGCGACCAGGATGTGCAGCCCGACGGCACGGGAATGGACATGCTCACAAACCCCGGCAAGCCGCTGCCTGGGCCAACATACAAATTCCACGCTGCCGAAGAACCACAGGCGTTGAGAATTGCCGTCCCTGCCCCGCTGTTGTGCGTGAACGCCACCATCACTTCAAATTACACCACATCCACCGGCGCAAACGCCCCGCTGACTGCGCCGCCGTCATGGATGCGCGTCACCTGCTCTACGCAGCCTGAGGGACAGATGCCGTCCTTATGGTTGAGATTGACATACCCCACCGACCCGCTCCAATCAATGAAGCCCAGGTCGTGACCTTCATCGAGCGTGCGCCCTTCGGGAAGCGGGAGGGCGAATAAGGGTCTCGACACGCTTGACCCAGCGGGTCTTGGATTTTGAGCAAATGCAGAAAGGAACAGAAGAACGAGCAAAGAAACAAATGCGACTTTGTGCTTCATTAACCAACCTGCCGTTGTGATTTGATGCTATTGTCCGCAAAGGAGCGGCACAACGGCCTGCGCTTCACCTGCGCCGCGAAGCGCAGCGGAGCGGCGTCAGGTGCAAGCGCGTGTTAGCCTGCCACTCCTTTATGCAGGCAGGGCTTCATTGAGTACCTTGACTTCCTGTTCGATGCGCGGCCCTAAACTTGCCTGCGCCGACTCCAGATCGTAACGAACCTGTAAACGCAGCCAGACAGCCGCGCTGGTACCAAAATACCGTGCCAAGCGCATTGCGGTATCTACAGTAATCGAACGCTCGCCGCGAATAATCTGGCTAATCCGAATAGGCGACACGCCAATATCTTTTGCCAGCCGGTACTGGCTGATGCCTAATGGCTTCATGAAGTCTTCTAATAGAATTTCGCCAGGATGAATGGGGGACAATTGAGTATCCATGAACCAACTCTCTTTACGAATGGTAATCTACGATTTCAACGTTTCTGGCCTTGTTGGCAACCCACTCAAAGCAAATTCGCCATTGATCGTTGATGCGAATGCTATATTGACCGGTTCGGTCGCCTTTCAGCTTTTCCAGCCGATTGCCGGGAACGGCCTGAATGTCTTGTAAGTTCTCGGCTTCATCCAAATAGAGCAACTTCCGACGCGCAGTGCGCTGAATATCCAAAGGTAGTTTCTTTGAAATTTCGCCCTGAAAGACTTTCTCGGTTTCTTTGGAGGCAAAGGACTCTATCACACTGTCATATTATCACTTTATGATATTATTGTCAAGCGATGCTATTTTCCGCGTGGCAGGCTAACGAAACTGTCGAAAAACCCTTTTTGCCGAGGGCGGAGCGGCTTTTGGCCGCCCGCGGAGCCCCGTTTCGGGGCGGAAACAGGGTCCTGCTAGAGATATTCTAGCCCTTTTGGGCTACTTCAGCCCACCAAAAACGCAGATTTTCCCGATATTGTGTACCACTGCGAACAATCGCCACTGCACATCCACCTTCGCCTTCGAACGCAGGGTGAATCGGTTCATTCGTTTGTGAACACAAATGTTCGCAAACACCGGCTCAACGATTGCCAGGCGGCGGGCGTACATCTGCTTGCCCTGCGGACTGTCAATCTTCGCCTGCATGACATCGAGCCGATTGGGCAAGCCCGCCAGTCAGTCGTTGTGTTGGCTTGGTCGTTACAAAACCTTGCGCATCCGCTCCAGCGCCTTTTCGAGGTTGGCAAGAGAATTGGCATAGGATAGCCGCAAATATCCTTCACCGTACTGTCCGAAGGCCGAACCCGGCAAGAGCGCCACTCCAGCCTGTTCGAGCAGAAAATCAGCCAACTGAGCAGAAGTCATCCCGGTTTGAGTAATGTTAGGAAAAACATAAAAAGCCCCTTGCGGCTTTTGGCACGAAAACCCCGGCAAAGCGTTCAACCCATCCACGATAAAATCACGCCGCCGCCGAAATTCCGCCACCATAGCCTCCACGGCATCTTGCGGGCCGCTTAGCGCTTCAAGGCCGGCAAATTGCGTAAACTGGGCTGTCGAGCCAACCGCATGGGTCAGCAACAAACCAACTTGTTCGGCCAGCGCGCGGGGCATAATTCCAAACCCCAAGCGCCAACCGGTCATCGAGTAGGTTTTTGAAAATCCATCTACGATAATGGTGCGCTCTTTCATACCAGGCAGGGCTGCAATAGAAGGCGCGCTCGCACCGTCGTACACAATCCGAGCATACAACTCATCGCTCATCACCCAAGCATCATAGGCTTGCGCTTGGTGAGCAATATGTTTCAAGTCCGCCAACGGAATGACTCCCCCCGTTGGATTCGCCGGTGAGTTGAGAATAATGAGCCGCGTGCGTTGATTAATTAAACGGTCAAAAGCCACCAGGTCAAAGGAAAATTGATTGTGCTCCAACAGCGGTACAGGCACCGGCACGCCCCCTGCCACACGGATTACCGCTTCGTAAGTCGGAAAACCGGGGTCAGGATAAATCACTTCATCCCCTGGCTCAATCAACGCAAGGATTGGAAAGAAGAGATTGGGCTTTCCCCCCGGGCTGACAATCACTTCGTCTGGGTGAATATCCATGCCGCGCCGCTGCCCGGCATCACGCGCGATGATTTCTTTGAGAGCCGGCATTCCATCCGGGGCGGTATACCGCGTTTTGCCTTGCGCAATCGCCCGAATGCCTGCCAAACTCACATTCGGAAACGTCTCATAGTCAGGCTGACCGATTTCTAAGTGAATCACCTCTCGGCCAGCCATTTCCAGCTGGTTGGCTTTCGCCAGCACGGCATACGCACCCTCTGGCCTGAGATACAAAGTGCGCTGGGAAAATTGCATGCGCTTATTGCTCCTGCCTAGCTTGCAGCGCCGCTTTCTCTCTCTGACGAAAAGCCTTAATCCAACGTCCTGAATACGGGTCACGCCCCATCAGCAGGTCACAAGCAAGTAGTGTGGTCTGAATTTCTGGCACGGTCGGGTCAGTAATCGCGGTGCTTAGGCCACGCGAAATGGCCAAGGCCAGATAAGCAACATTGATAATTTTTCGGTCGGGCAATCCAAACGAGACATTGCTGGCGCCCAGATTGATGTTGACACCCAACTCTTTCACAATCAGCGAAATGGAATCTAGCGTAATACGTGCAGCATTGTGGTCCGCGCTAACCGTGAGCGCCAAGGGGTCAATGATGACATCCTCTGCAGGAATACCGTATCGGGCCGCGCGTTCGAGCAGTCTGGCTGCCACCCGCAAGCGGTCTTGTGGCGTAGCAGGCACCCCGCGCTCATCAGTGATAACGCCAATCACCGCCGCGCCGTGCTGCTTGACCAGCGGAAAAACTGTTTCCATCATCTTTTCTTCGGCGGTGGTTGAATTAATCAAAGCCTTACCCGGATACACTGCCAGGGCAGCCTCTAACGCACTGGGGTTAGCGCTATCCAAGCAAAGCGGTACACTGACGACTTCGAGAATGGCCGTGACAGCCCCCCGCAACAGAGCGGCCTCATCCGCACCGGCAACACCGGTGTTCACATCCAGAACGTGTGCCCCGGCCTGCACTTGCATTTGGGCCTCTTCTTGCACCAAGCGAAAATCACCCTGCGCCAAGGCTTGGGCCAATTTTTTGCGCCGTGTAGGGTTGATTCGCTCGCCAATCACCACAAACGGCTGATGGGGGCCAATAACGACGGTTTTGTGATTGAGAGACAGTTTCGTTTCCATGTCTATCTTCTCCAGAGCAGGAACGTTTTACGGGCAAGCACGTATCACAGTCCACAGAACACCGGCTGTCAAGAATTATAAACGACTTTGATAAAAAAAAAGGACACCCTGATGGGTGTCCTTAGGTTGAGAAAAACCGAAGGAATTAGACGACTTCGACGACCGCGCCGGCTTCTTCCAGTTTCTTCTTGGCATCCATCGCGGCATCTTTGCCAACGGCAGAAAGCACCTTGCCGCCGGCGGTTTCGGCGAGAGCCTTGGCTTCGCCCAGGCCCAGGCTGGTCAACTGGCGAATAACCTTGATGGTTTCAATCTTCTTGGGACCGGCATCTTTGATGATAACATCGAATTCGGTCTTCTCTTCGACGGGTTCAGCAGCAGCGGCGGCGGCAGGAGCGCCAGCAACAGCAGCCACAGCCACCGGAGCGGCAGACGAAACGCCCCACTTTTCTTCAAGTTTCTTGACCAGTTCAGCAGCTTCGAGCACAGAAAGTTTGCTCAGTTCTTCGACTAAAGTATCGAGATTTGCAGCCATTTGTGAGTTACTCCTTACTTTCAGAGAGAAAATTTAATTTGGAATGATGTGAAACAAGGTGCGTAACAACCGGTTACGCGGCGGCCTGGGCTTTTTCGGCGTAAGCCCGGAATACGGAAGCCAACGAGCGCGCAGGCTCGGCAATGGTGCGCACCAGCTTGCCGGCCGGGGCTTGCAATACACCCAGCAGTTGCGCGCGCACAACGGGCAAGGGCGGCATATCTGCCAGCGCCTTGACTTGAGCGGCATTCAGCGCCTGTTTGTCCAAGAAACCGCCTTTAAGCTTCACGGCTTCCATGCCTTTGGTAACTTCCGTCAGCGCTTTGGTCGTAGCCGCAACATCACTAAAGGCAAAGGCGACCGCTGTGCTTTTGGCGAGCAAAGACTCAGGGACGCTCATGCCACGCGCCTCAAACGCTTTACGCGCCAGCGTGTTCTTCAGTACATGGAACTCGCCGCCGCTTTCGCGAATTTTCGCGCGAATCACATCCAGGTCTTTCACCTTAAGACCGGTGTACTCTACCAGAACAACCGCTTGGCTTTTCTCTAACCATGCCGCATACTGGTCGAGCACCTTTTGCTTCTCTTCACGAGTGAGTGCCAAAGTTCGTACCTCCTTTCTTTAAGAGTTTTTGCCTGACAAACGCCAGGCAAAGACTTTTCCTCCTACGAGGTAACGTTCCAAAACGGAACGGGAGAGTGCTCTCCGTCTTCACCTGGGCAGGAAATTAAGCCCCATCGGGGCGCCGGCCGTCTTCGGCGAAGTCGTTTGTCAGTGTCACAGTAACGGGTATCTTACCCGGCTACCGACATGCTTTGGGCGGCATTCGGGTCAACCTTAATGCCAGGTCCCATGGTCGAAGTAAGTGTAATGCGTTTGATATAGTTGCCTTTCGCAGCCGCAGGGCGCGCTTTTTTGATGGCTTCCATCAACGCCGCGAAGTTTTCGTGCAATTTTTCGGCAGAAAAGGAAACCTTGCCGATTTGAACATGAATATTGGCGGTTTTATCCAGACGAAACTCAACGCGACCGGCCTTGGCTTCGCTGATGGCACGGGCAATATCTGCCGCCGGAACAACCGTCCCCGCTTTGGGGTTAGGCATCAGGCCACGCGGGCCCAAGATACGGCCCAAACGGCCAACTTTACCCATCATATCCGGGGTAGCAATCGCCACATCAAATTCCAGCCAGCCCGCTTGAATGCGGTTAAAGGTTTCATCGTCATCTACCACCACATCGGCGCCAGCATTACGCGCAGCGATGGCACCTTCACCCTGCGCAAACACTGCCACCCGCACGGTCTTACCCAGCCCATTCGGCAGGACAACTACATCACGCACCTGCTGGTCCGCCTGGCGCGGGTCCAATCCCATGCGTAGATGAACTTCAACGGTTGCATCGAATTTGGTGAAAGAGGTTTCCTTCACCAAGTTAATCGCTTCTTGGGGAAGATATAAAGTGTTACGGTCTACTTTGGCCGCAGCAGCCAGATATTTCTTTCCTTGTTTTGCCATTTCATCCTCCGTGGTACGAACGGGCTGCGCTAGGCAACCCTCCCACCTGTTTAGTCAATAATCGTGACGCCCATCGAGCGGGCTGTTCCTTCAATTTGCTTCATCGCGCCTTCGATGTTGACGGCGTTCAGGTCTTTCATCTTGGTTTCGGCAATCTGCCGCACCTGCGCACGGGTAATCTTACCGACCTTGTCTTTGTTGGGTGCGCCAGAACCTTTGTCGATGCCGGCCGCTTTGCGGATAAGAAAAGCCGCCGGTGGGGTCTTCAAGACGAAAGTGAACGAACCATCCGTATAGATGCTGATTTCTGCTGGAATCAACTCACCCGGACGATTGGAGGTACGCGCGTTATATTCCTTGCAGAACGCCATGATGTTCAAACCATGGCCAGCCAGCGCAGGACCAACGGGAGGCGCAGGATTGGCTTTGCCAGCCTCCAGTTGCAAACGAACAATTGCTTTTAGTTTCTTTGCCATTTCTATCTAACTCCTTCCCGCATCAAAACGGGTTTGTGGTTGTAGCGGGTGGGATACACCCTCCCACGCATCAGGCCAAGCGACCTGTTACGCTTTCTCAACTTGTAAGAAATCCAATTCCACGGGCGTCTCACGGCCAAAGAAGTTGACCATCACACGCACCTTATTGCGTTCCGCATCAATTTCAGCGACACTGCCGCGGAAATCGTTAAACGGTCCATCCACAATGCGCACACGCTCTCCGACTTTGAAAGTAACCTTCACTGTCGGAACTTCTGCTTCCATGCGCTTCAAAATTTGATTGACTTCTTCTGGCCGCAAAGGCGTAGGCTGTGTTCCCATGCCCACGAAGCCGGTTACCCCAGGGGTATTGCGCACCACGTACCAGGATTCCTCGGTCATAATCATGTTGACCAAGACATACCCAGGGAAAATGTGGCGCTCCACCACCCGCCGCTTGCCATCCCGCACTTCGATCTCTTCCTGTGTTGGGACGACCACGTCAAAAATCTTGTTCTTCATGCCCATGGTTTCGATACGCTGCTCCAAGTTATGTCGAACTTTGTTTTCATAACCTGAGTAGCAATGAACAACGTACCACGCAGGGCCTTCGGTCGATTCGGCAGGCGCGCCAGAAGAACCGGTTGACCCGGCATCCGGCATAGGAGAATCGCCGGGTGTCTTTACTTCTTCGGGGTCTTGCGCGCTCATCATCAGGTTTCACCTTTCGGCAGTTAGGCAATGCCCAATGCCAGATTTAACAATATACCGCCAATCCAATCTACAAAGCCCAAGAAAATCGCCATCACGACCAAAACCAAGAGAACGATTCTGGTCAGGTGAATGGCTTCTTCGCGAGTCGGCCAGCTGACTTTGCGAAGTTCTCCAACAGTCTCCCGGTAATACCGGACAATTGCATTTTCCTTTTTCTCAGTCAACGCAGACTCCTTGTTCTGACGGCTAAAACGCCGCCTCACTCTTTCGAGGACGGCGTCGCCTGTAAATTTTTTGGCAGGCCAGGCAGGACTCGAACCCACAACCGCTCGTTTTGGAGACGAGAGCTCTACCAATTGAGCTACTGGCCTGTGAGAGAGCAGGCCATTGCCTGCTCTACATGGCTACTTCGTTTCGCGGTGCGACGTGTGCTTCTTGCAACGCGGGCAGTACTTGCTCAACTCAATACGGCCCGGGTCGTTCCGGCGATTCTTTTGGGTGGTGTAGTTTCGCTCTTTGCAATCGCTGCATTGCAACGTAATGACAGGGCGAATGTCTTTCTTTTTCGATGCCATCGTGCTACCTTACTCTAACCATCAAAATTATTCAAGAATCTTGGTGATGACGCCCGCGCCGACCGTCAGGCCGCCTTCGCGGATAGCGAACTTCGAGCCTTGTTCGAGCGCCACCGGCACAATCAGT
>QEXW01000105.1 GCA_003130845.1 Anaerolineae bacterium | reverse complement strand
TTGCCCTTCAGGCGGCCGCGCATCTGCTTGCGCCATTTAACACGTTTCGGCATTAACATAGCAACAACCTCTTTTCAGGCACGGGCGATTACTCGCTCACGTACACGCCCTCGGTGGATTCGGCTTTTTCTTCCACTTCTTGCTTCATCTCGCCCTTATAGACCCACACCTTGATGCCGATGCGGCCATAGGTGGTTAGTGCTTCGGCGCGGGAGAAGTCAATATCAGCGCGCAAGGTTTGAAGCGGAACACGGCCTTCGCGCAGCCATACGCTGCGGGCCATTTCAGCCCCAGCCAAACGTCCAGCCACTTCAATTTTGATGCCCTGGGCGCCTTGCCGCATAGCCGACTGAATGGCCTTTTTCATGGCGCGGCGATAGGCAATACGACGCTGCAGTTGGTCGGCAATGTTGCGGGCAATCAGATACGCATCGGCATCTGGGGCAGTGATTTCTTTAATGTCCAGGTCAATCTTCTTGCCGACGAGTTCCTGCAACCCTTTGCGAACTTTCTGTGCGCCTTCGCCTTTGCGTCCAATCAAAATGCCAGGTTTGGCGGTATGAACGGTTACCTTCACCTTGTTCGAGAAGCGTTCCACTTCCACACGCGAGACGCCTGCTTTCGGAGAAATTTCCTGCACCAGATTGCGGATGGCAAAATCTTGCTGGAGTTGCTCGCGATACTGCGCACCTTCGGCAAACCAGCGTCCCTGCCAGCCGCGGCTAACGGACAGACGAAAACCAACGGGATGAACTTTACGACCCATAATGTGACTCCTTACTCTCAGGCTTCGCGTTCGCGCAAAATAACAGTGACGTGCGATGAACGGCGCAAAATCGGCTTGAAACGTCCGCGAGCGCCAAAACGACGCCACTTGCGGGTGGGAGCCTCATCGGCGTAGATGGTAGCAACGTATAGGTCATCGCGGCTGATGCCAAAATTTTCCTCCGCGTTCGCCACCGCCGATTTGAGCAGTTTCAGCACAGGTTGGGCCGCACGGTTGGGTACAAAGCGCAACAAATCGAGGGCCTCGTTCGCGTTTTTACCGCGCACCAAGTCAACAATCAGACGCACTTTCTGAGCCGAAATAGGCAAGAATCGCAAATAAGCTCGAATATCGGTCATGGCTTACTTCCTCTTCGTTGACTTTTCCGAGACATGCCCTCGGAAGGTGCGCGTCGGGGCAAATTCGCCCAAACGATGCCCAACCATGTTCTCGGTGATGTAAATCGGCACATGGCGGCGGCCATCATGCACGGCGATGGTATGCCCTACCATCTGGGGGAAGATGACACTGGCGCGGCTCCAGGTTCGGATAACTTTCTTTTCACCACGCTGGTTCATCGCTTCAATTTTTGCGAGCAATTTCGGGGCAATGAACGGCCCCTTCTTCAGAGATCTAGACATAGTCTCGTACCTCGTTCCACTCTCACGCCTTAGCGGCTGGTCTTGCTACGACGGCGCACAATGTACTGGTCCGTCTGTTTGTTCTTGCGGGTTTTATAACCCAACGCCGGTTTGCCCCAGGGAGTGCGCGGGCCGGGCTTACCAATCGGCTGACGGCCTTCGCCACCACCATGCGGATGGTCACGCGGTGTCATGGCAGAGCCACGCACGGCCGGACGAATGCCCAAGTGGCGCTTGCGGCCTGCTTTGCCCAATTTAATGTTGCTGTGGTCCAGGTTACCGACCTGGCCGATGGTGGCAAAGCACTTTTGACGAATCAGCCGCACTTCGCCCGAAGGCATACGAATTTGGGCGTAATCGCCCTCTTTGGCCAGCAACTGCGCAGCAGCACCCGCCGAACGCACCAATTGGCCACCTTTGCCTTCTTTAACCTCGATGTTATGCACCATCGTGCCAACCGGAATGTTGGCAATCGGCAGGCTATTGCCAGGCCGAATTTCTGCACCAGGGCCAGAGAGCACCGTATCGCCCACTTTCAGGCCGAGCGGGGCCAGAATGTAGCGCTTTTCGCCATCGGCGTAGTGCAAAAGGGCCAAGCGCGCCGAGCGGTTCGGGTCATATTCGATGGCCGCAACTTTGGCAGGGATGCCCTGCTTGTCACGCTTAAAATCTACCACCCGCAGGTAACGCTTGCTACCACCCCCCTGGTGTCGGACGGTGACACGACCATACGCATTGCGTCCGCCTTTTTTGCGCAGAGAGACGACCAACGAGCGTTCGGGTTCGTTTTTGGTAATTTCTTCGAAGGTATAGCCCGTCATGCCGCGCTGACCAGGCGTGACCGGCTTATATTTCTTGACAGCCATTCCTATACTCCTTCAAAAATCTGGAGAGACTGGCCCTCTTTCAGGGTGACAATTGCTTTTTTGTAGCCGGGCTTGCGTACCAGTAAACGGCGGCTGCGGGCACGGCGGCCGCGCTTGGCAGCCGTATTGATAATGTTCACACGCTCGACTTTGACATCGAACAGCGTCTCGACGGCATCTTTGACCAATGTACGGGTAGCCTCAGCAGCCACTTCGAAAGCGTATTGATTCAGTTTGCCCGACTGGTAGTTCGATTTTTCCGTGATAAGCGGCCGGCGAAGAACTTCGTAAATCGTAATCATTCTCGCCTCCTATGCCAGAGTAGAATTCAAAACGTCCAACGCCGGCAAAGGCAAAAGAACCTTCTCAAAGGTGAACAGGTCACGGATGTTCAGATAGCCTGCCAGCAGAACTTTTGCGCCCTCAATGTTGTTGGCCGCGCGAACGACCACATCGTAAGACGCCGATTTTTCAGGGATAACCAGCAAGACGCTGGACTGCCCCACCAAGCGGTTGAGCGCTTGCGCCATCAGACGGGTTTTCGGTTCGGAGAGATTCAGGTCCTCTACAACCACAATCCCCGCTTCAGCCGCCTTGGCCGAGAGCGCAGAGCGCAACGCCGCGCGGCGCATTTTGAGCGGCATGCGCTGGGTGTACTTGCGGGGATGCGGCGTAAAAATGCGGCCACCGCCTACCCATTGCGCAGCCCGCGTAGAACCCTGGCGTGCGCGCCCGGTTCCTTTCTGCTTCCAGGGTTTCTTACCACCACCGGATACTTCACCGCGCACTTTGGTATCATGAGTCCCCAAGCGGGCATTCGCCATTTGACGAACATACGCCTGGTGCATCAAATCAATGTTAATGGGGGCTTCAAAGATAGCCGCAGGCAATTCCACCTGCTTCACCTTCTGGCCTTCCATGTTGAAAACGTCCACTTTCATAGCGTCTTTCTCCATTCCAACGCGCTTACTGCTTGCGCGCCTCGTTGATGACTACCAGGCCGCCTTTGGGACCCGGAACGGCGCCATGAACGCCTATCAGGTTGCGCTCGGCATCTACCAGCATCACCTTCAGGCTTTGCGCTGTCACTCGCTCATCGCCCATGTGACCAGGACGACGCGAACCTTTGTACACGCGGCCTGGGGTCGTTCCCGATGAGTTCGAACCCGGCGCGCGGTGTCGGTCAGATTGACCGTGCGTCTTTGGGCCGCCGCGGAAGTGATAGCGCTTGACGCCACCCGCAAAGCCTTTCCCTTTGCTGGTGCCAATCACGTCTACGCGCTCACCCGGCGCAAATACATCTACCTTGACCACGTCACCAACAGAAACATCCGGAGTTTTGGTGCGGAACTCACGTAAAATGCGCAGTGGCGGCAGGTTCGCGGCTTTCAGGTGGCCCAATTCACCACCGCTCAAGCGCTTAGGGTGCGTTTCGCCAAAACCCAACTGCACAGCGGAGTATCCTTCCTTCTCCGGACGTCGGACCTGGGTAACATAGCAAGGCCCAGCCTCGATGAGAGTCACGGCATAGGCAACACCGTTCTCATCGAAGATCTGGGTCATGCCGATCTTCTTTCCAATCAGCCCTTTTAACATCCTCAGTTTTCTCCTTTTGCCAAGATTTGTTTGAGACTGTCAGCCAGGGCTTTGGCTGCATCATCTCACAGCGGGGCAGTCAACTACCCTGCCGCGGCCGTTCCGATTTGTTGGCCTACGTACAGGGTCGTTCTTGCCCTACCGCATTCAACCTGACTGGTCTGACTTATGACTTGCTCGCCAGACCAGCCAGGATGGATTGACTCACAAATTAGATTTTGATTTCGATATCAACACCCGCAGGCAAATTCAGGCGCATCAGCATGTCAATCGTCTTAGAATCGGGGTCCAAAACATCAATCAGACGATTGTGCGTGCGAATTTCGAAGTGCTCGTGCGAGTCTTTGTCAATAAACGTAGAGCGCCGTATTGTAAACCGTTCTTTCTTAGTTGGCAAGGGTACAGGCCCAACCACGCGCGCGCCAGAGCGTTCTGCCGTCTCAACAATGCGCTTGGCCGACTGGTCCAAAACGCGGTGGTCGTATGCCTTAAGGCGAATGCGGATTTTCTGCTTGGTCATTGCAGCACCTATTCAAGAATCTTGGTGATGACGCCCGCGCCGACCGTCAGGCCGCCTTCGCGGATAGCGAACTTCGAGCCTTGTTCGAGCGCCACCGGCACAATCAGT
>QEXW01000104.1 GCA_003130845.1 Anaerolineae bacterium | reverse complement strand
TGGCGCAACAAGCGTCAGGCAAATACAAATAGAATAAGGATGACGCAGATGCCCGAACCGCTGCTCGATGTCCGTGACCTGGAAGTCCAATTCCGTACTCCAGATGGGATTATCCATGCTGTCAATGGTGTTTCGTTCGATTTGAAAGAAGGGGAAACCCTTGCCGTAGTTGGCGAGTCGGGCTGCGGCAAGAGCGTAACCATGCTCTCTGTCATGCGTCTCATTCCGGTCCCGCCGGGGAAAATTGTAGCGGGGCAGGCTTTTTTTCGCGGAAAAGATTTGCTTTCCCTGAGTTCAGAAGAAATTCGCCACGTGCGCGGCGCGCAAATTGCGATGGTCTTTCAGGACCCGATGACATCGCTCAATCCCGTCCTCACGCTAGAGCGCCAATTGACGGAACCCCTCGAGCTGCATTTGGGTATGACGCATGCACAAGCCGTCAATCGCGCTGCCCAATTATTAGAGATGGTGGGAATCCCAAAAGCCAAAGACCGCCTCAAGGACTACCCTCATCAATTTTCAGGCGGCATGCGCCAGCGGGTGATGATTGCCATGGCCTTGGCGTGCAATCCGCAAATTCTAATCGCCGATGAACCAACAACCGCGCTAGATGTCACCATTCAAGCCCAAATTGTGGACTTGGTCAAACGCCTACGTGACGAACTCGGCATGGCAATCATCTGGATTACGCATGACCTAGGCGTAGTGGCGCGCTTGGCGCAGCGCGTGGTTGTCATGTATGGCGGGTTTATCATTGAAGAAGCACCTGTCAAAGATTTGTATGCAAATCCATCGCATCCCTATACGATTGGACTGCTTGGCAGCTTGCCTCGCCTCGATGCAAATGGTGCAGGGCAACGGCTGACTTCGATTGATGGACTCCCCCCCGTGCTATACAAAAAACCGGATTTCTGTCCCTTTGCTCCTCGCTGTCAATGGGCGATGGAGCGATGCTGGAAAGAAAATCCAACCATGCTAACTGTCGGTGAAAATCATCGTGTTGCGTGCTGGGTAGATACTAAAACCGGAAAGGCTCGCTGATATGGCCACTGAACTCTTACGCGTTGAAAACCTGGTCAAATACTTTCCAATTCGGCGAGGCTTGTTGCAGCGGCAAGTGGGAGCGGTTCATGCCGTAGATGATATTTCCTTCAGCATCTACCAAGGCGAAACACTGGGCTTGGTTGGTGAATCGGGGTGTGGCAAATCTACAACGGGGCGGGCTATTTTGCAACTGCATCGCCCAACCTCCGGCAAAGTGTTGTTCGAGGGTGTAGATTTGGTCAAATTACAAGGGGAAGACTTGCGACGCATGCGGCGTAAGATGCAAATCATCTTCCAAGACCCGTATGCTAGCTTGAATCCCCGCATGACGGTGGGCGAAATTATCGGCGAACCCTTACTGGTACATGGTATTGCTAACGAACGACAAATCAAAGAAAAAGTAGCACAATTGCTAGAACTTGTCCGCCTTAGCCCTGCCTTTGCCTCCCGCTATCCCCATGAATTTTCTGGTGGTCAACGTCAGCGGGTAGGCATTGCCCGTGCGTTGGCGCTTCAACCGTCCTTAGTGGTTTGCGATGAGCCGATTTCGGCGTTGGATGTTTCCATTCAGGCGCAAATTGTCAACTTATTGGAAGATTTACAGCAACAATTTGGCCTGACGTACCTATTCATTGCACATGACCTTTCTATGGTGCGGCACATCAGCAAACGCATTGCCGTGATGTACTTGGGCGTGATTGTTGAACTGACGACCAGCGAAGAACTGCACAACAATCCCCTCCACCCCTATACACAAGCGTTGCTCTCTGCCGTGCCCATCCCAGACCCTGTCATTGAAGAAACACGTCAGCGGGTTATTCTTGAAGGAGATGTTCCCTCGCCGGTCAACCCGCCCTCTGGTTGCCGTTTTCGCACGCGTTGCCCATTAGCTAGGGAAATCTGTGCTGAAAAACGCCCCGAATTCCGTGAAGTCGGGCCAGGGCATTTTGTGGCCTGTCACCTGGTTTAATGAAATTCATTTGATACAAAGGAGGTGATTGTCGACTCTTGATTTGACCGTTACTGCAGGTCCTTTCGTTTCACCCCAATTTCTCAGATGAGGAGAAGAAAACTATGCGTAAGATATACACCCTTCTAGGCTTTTTGGTTGTTGCCAGCATGGTACTGGCTGCTTGTGGTGGCACAGCCCAACCGACACCCCAGACGATTGTCCAGACCGTCATTGTCGAAGGAACCCCCCAAGTTAAGGTAGTGGAAGTAACCCCAACACCAGCCCAAGAAGCCAAACCAGCTGTCTTGCGAGTCAATGTGGGTACCTATCCCGATATTATTGACCCGCAAAAATCGTCCTTCGTGATTGAAATTGCTACGCTGAAGATGATTTACCAGGGCTTGACGGAACTTAACGAAAAACTCGAAACCGTCCCCGGTGCTGCCGAGTCCTGGAAATTTAATGACGATGCGACCCAGCTGGTCTTTACTCTCAAGAAAGGCTTGAAGTACAGCGATGGCTCCGTGTTGAATGCCAAGCGCTTTGAATACGCCTTCCTGCGCAACATTGACCCAACCACCGGTGGTGAGTATGCCTCTATCACCGATGAAATTTTGAACGCCCCTGAATGGCGCGCTGCTGACCCGAATGCGGCGGATTACAACCGTGATGAGTGGGTCAAGAAAGTGGGCGTCAAGGCTTCTCATGCCGATGGCTCTGACTGCACCGGCTATGAGGATGAGGCCTGTGATACGCTTACCCTGACCTTCTCAAAACCGGCTCCCTACTTTGCCACCATCGCTGGCTTGTGGGTGGGTTACCCG
This sequence comes from Anaerolineae bacterium, assembly GCA_003130845.1. Classification (GTDB taxonomy): domain Bacteria; phylum Chloroflexota; class Anaerolineae; order Anaerolineales; family Villigracilaceae; genus UBA5195. Next base: position 407 of record QEXW01000104.1, on the reverse strand, counting down.
GCCAAAGAGGAGAACATCGAAGAAGGTGGCGAACTCTGGTGGAACTCCTCCAAGTATCAGATTGGTAACGGTCCCTTCATTCTAAAGACCGTTGAACCTTTCGTCCGGCAGTATTTTGTCCCCAATCCCAACTTCGCCGGGCCTGGTATTCCAACCTACGACTTGGAATACTTCTATATTACCGATACGGCGGTTGCCTTTGAAGCCTATAAAAACAACGAATTGGATGTTGTTGCTTCCGCCGCCGAAGACTTGGATGCCATCAATGCCGACCCGGACCTAACCGCCCAGCACGTTCAGTATGCCGGTTCCTGCACCATTAAAATCCAGTTCAGCCTGCAACCGACCTGGAATGGCATGCCGAACCCCTTCACCGACAAGAAAGTCCGCGAAGCCTTTGCCTTGGC
>QEXW01000103.1 GCA_003130845.1 Anaerolineae bacterium | reverse complement strand
GAAGCGGATAAACGGATGTCGGCAACGGATGAGGCAGCGGATGGGGCAACGGATGGGGAAGCGGATAAACGGATGTCGGCAGCGGATGGGGCAACGGATGGGGAAGCGGATTCGGCAACGGATGAGCCGGATAAGCGGAAAATCAGATTTCCCATCTCTGCGCGTAGGATTTCAACCGTGTAGGTCTGGCCGTTGAGCGTGATGGTATTCGTTTTGCCGGTCTGTACCAGGTCGAGGGTGTAGGTTTGGGAGTTATGGTCGAGTTGGATTTTCATGGATTTATTCCAAGCCAATCTCTTTCGCTAATTGTACAATTTTCTCTGCTGCCGCTCGTTGTTCTTCGATGGCTGGCGAATCAAAACCCATACGCTCTTCGAGAACGTATTGCAAATCTTCTGCATTTTGGTGCGCGTCTGCGCCTTGCAGAAGCATGTGGAATATCCTGGGGAGGTAGGTATTGTATTCATCTTGCGCTTCAGGGATTCGAGACACTCCCAGTGAGTCCCAATCGTTCAAAAGTACCGTGTAGATTCCTTCATACAATTTTTGTTGTTGGGGTGATAACCTGGTTCCCATCGTGCCTCAATTCCTGAATCCATTCCCGCTTTTCCACGGGCTGAATGGGTCAGGCTCGTGGCGATTTTCGATTTCCGATTTTCGATTTTCAATTGCGGCATCGGCAAGGGCGGCGGCAATCAGGGCTTCAAGCGGGGGGGCAGGCGGTTGCCAGGTGAATTCGGTCTCCACCCAGCGGGTGTGGATTTGGCCTTCGGCAAACTCTGGGCGCGCCAGGATGGCCTGTAAAAAGTCCAGGTTGCTGGTCACGCCATGTAGGATGGTTTCTTTCAGTGCGGCGCGCATCCGCCGGATGGCCGCCGGGCGGTCTTCGGCCTGGACGATGATTTTGGCCAGCAGCGGGTCGTAGAAGCGGGTCACTTCCGAGCCGGTTACAATGCCGGTGTCCACGCGAATGCCCGGGCCGCGCGGTTCGATGAATTGCAAAATCCTGCCCGTGGAGGGCAAAAAGCCGCCGGCTGCGTCTTCGGCATATAGGCGGCATTCGATGGCGTGTCCGCGCTGGGTCAGGTCGGCCTGCCGGTAGGGGAACGGTTCGCCCGCTGCGACGCGAATCTGCCACTGCGCTAAATCCAGCCCGGTGACGGCTTCGGTGACGGGGTGTTCCACTTGCAGGCGGGTGTTCATTTCCAAGAAGTAGAAATCCGTTGTGCGCGGGTCGAAGATGAATTCGACCGTGCCGGCGTTGAAGTAGCCAACGGCGCGGGCGGCGGTAATTGCGGCTTCGCCCATCTGTTCTCGGATTTCCGGCGTCAGCAAGGGTGAGGGGCTTTCTTCAATGATTTTTTGGTGGCGGCGCTGGACGGAACATTCGCGCTCAAACAGGTGAACCAGATGGCCGTGCTTATCCCCAAAGACCTGGATTTCGATGTGATGGGCGTTTTCGATGTATTTTTCGATGAGCAGGCGGTCATCGCCAAAGGCGTTTTGGGATTCGCGCCGGGCAGAGTCCAACGCTTCGGGCATTTCCCGCGCGGAACGGACGACCCGCATGCCTTTTCCGCCACCCCCAGCAGTCGCTTTCACTAAAACAGGATACCCGATTTGTTCTGCCACTGCGAGGAACTCGGCTTCACCCGCTAGATTCTCCGCCCCGGGAACGGTCGGCACGCCTGCCGCTTTCATCGTCTGTTTGGCTTGGGCCTTATCGCCCATAGCACGGATGGCGGCAGCGGGCGGGCCGATGAAGGTCAATTCAGCCGCAGCGACTGATTCGGCGAAGTCGGCGTTTTCGGACAGGAAGCCATAGCCAGGGTGGATGGCTTGCGCGCCGGTGGCTTTCGCAGCTTGGATAACCTTGGAAATGCTCAGGTACGATTCGCGCGGCGCGGCCTCTCCAATTTCCACGGCTTCATCGGCAAACCAGACGTGCGGTGAATCCCGATCTGCAGATGAATAGACGGCCACCGTTTTTATGCCCAGTTCACGACAAGCGCGCATAATACGCAGGGCAATTTCACCACGATTGGCAATTAAGATTTTGCCAAACATCACAACTCCAGTGCCAAGAGAGGAATTTCCATTTCTTGCGGGGTCAATCCGCCGTGATGACCGTAGTATTTCTGTTCAAATTTATCTTTTTCGTACCACCAAACCGATTCGTAGCGATAGGGCAGGATGACCAGGTTGCCGATTCGGGCGCGCAACCGCTCCGAAACCTGGGAGCCAAAGTATCCGGCGGCAATCAGGTCTTCGGTTTTGACCACGTCCGCTTTGCCTGTCAGTCCTTTTGAGAGCATTTCCTGCGCTTCCTCGAGCAGTTCGTCCCGAATGTACAGGAACATGTCGCGGCACGAGCCGCCCGGGACGAGGTACTCGCCTTTGCGGTTGGTTTTCAGGAATTTTCCAATGTGCGGGAAGGTGTGGTTTAGGTATATGGTGGTGGCCGGGTCCACTTCCGATTGGCCATGGTCGGCGGTGAGCAGAAGCAGGGTGCGGCCTTTGGCCAGCGGCGCGGAGAAGAAGAGCCGTTCCAGGGCGTACAGGAACAGGTCAATTTCGGCTTCCACTTGGCGCGAGGCGGGGCCGTAATCGTGGCTGACCGAGTCGATTTTGTCGTAGTAGAAAAAGTGGTAGTTTTTTCCGCGCGCTTCTTGCAGCGAGAGCGAGAGATTAACGAACATCTCCGCCGGCGATTTGAAGCCATGCGCCACGGCGCCCTCAAAGAGGATGTTGGAGTAGGTGGAAGGGGTGTATTCGCGGTGCTGGAAGACGGTCGAGCGGACGCCCTGCGACTGGAGTTTTTGATACAGGGTGCCGGTTGGGTAGAGTTTTTTAGGGTCTATGCCGGTCGCTTTGAGTTGGTCACGTTCCGCCGTACCGGAAAATGAGAAAAGCAGCGGCACAATCATTGCGTCGAGCAAGGGTTCGTAGTAGTTCCATTCAAATACACCGCTTTGCCCCACGTTCAGACCGGTGTGAATGCAGGTGACATGCCCCGAGGTGGTGGACGGAAATTGGGAAGTCCATTTGGCGGCCAGCCCGTGCCGGACGAAGCGGTCGAGCGCCGGGTGCGCCGCGAATTTCTCAAAATGCCGCCAGCCAAAGCCGTCAATGAAGCCCAGGATGACAGTATCGTACTCCGCCTGGAACGGTTCGAGTGAACGCTGTCCATCGAACAAGCCGGTGATGATTGCGGGCAGGCTGGCAAACCCGCCTAGGTCATAAGTCGGTTTGACAAATTCGGGGTGCATATAGAGATTATATCAATACACCCACGCTGCCCCAACCTTTACCATGAATGTTTTATGCTGACTGGGTTCTCAACGCGCCGAAATGTAGTATATTCGCCCATCTTCGGCACGGGCCAGTAAGTCCATTCTGATGTATGGTGCAAGCGCATCAACGTCTTCAAAGCGGTCGTAGGGATTGCGATAGAACCAGACCAAATAGCCAGGTGTTTCAGGCCAACCCACTGGAAAGGTTGGTTCGTCCGGCGTTTGCCTAAGCGAGGGAATACGTTGAATAGGACGTCGGAGATAAAACCAAGCCGCGCGCGGCACGTTACTGTAAATGACGGCATGGGGGTCTGCCGCCAGGAGTTCTTGCGCTTTTTGAATGGTTGGGGAATGTTTGTACACGCGGTTGTTGAAGACGTTGTAATTGTGCCACTCCCCGGCTTGCGAAGTACGAATGTATTTTTCGATGCGCGAAATGGGGTACACGCTCCAGGCCGCAAACAGCACCAACATTCCTAGCCCCACAACGCGCGGAGCAAGGCGCATATGCGGCAGGATGAGCACATCGAACAGGCTGAAGAGGACAATCAGCGTCGGGACCATGAGGATGACATAATATCGGTCCGAAAGAATATCGCGATGATGTAAAGAGATGATGTTGGTTGCCGTCGAAAAATAATAGATGGCCGAGAAAAGCATCATCACCGCCAGGGCGGGACGGGAGAAAAACCGCAGCCAGTTCAACCAGTTTTCTTTGCGGTTGAGAATCAACAAGACCAGCACCAAGCCTGCCAACACGAGGATGGGTTCAAACAGTCCATCTGGCGAAACCGGACGATAAGGAAAAAACCAGTACAGTATTTTGCGCAAGCCTTGTAGGAGATTTTCCCCAACATCCACCGTGCCGCTTACTTCGCCCCAAATGGTGTTGTGCAAGCGATAGTTATGCAGGTATATCCATAGCCCAAGGGGCAAGACAGAGAGCAGGCCAAAGATGCCACTCTGTAGAATCCCCTTTTGCCATTGCGCCCGGTTAACGTAGAGAATAACCAGACTAGCAGCCAGCGCTTGTGAAAGCCCTGAAAACCGCAACAGCGGTGCCAGCGTGCAGAGCAGCAACAAAGCGAAAAAGGATTTGACCGTTGGTGCTTGGACGTAGCGCTCTGCTGCGAAGAAAAATAACAGGGTCAGAGCCAAGTAAAGCGGGTCTGAAAGCACCGCCGTGTGCATTCTCAGGTTGGAAACGGATAAGGCCACAAACAGTGAGCCAAGCAGGAAGTAAAGTGGCTTTGTCGAAAACGTGCGGTAAAGCCAGCCAGCGCTCAGGGCGGTATTGACGCCCAACAAAACCAAATTCATCACCCATGCTACGACAAACACATCGGCGCGAAACAACCAGGAAAGCCCGGCAATCGTCAACACCAGCAAGGGGGGAAACGAGACAAACGGTTCACCCGAATTGTCCACAAACCCTCGACCGGACAGAAGGTTTTCTGCGGTGGAAAGGTAAAAAATCGAATCTCCAGAGACGCCCGCGCCATATATGCTGGTTGCGGCAATGCCCAAAAGCAAGCTGAGCAGTGCAAGAGCAATGATTAAAGCAGCAACCATGCGGGGCGTTGTCAAGCGCTCCAAAACATTCAAGTCAATGGCTTGGATATGCGTTGTTATAAATTTTTGATTTTTCATCGCGGCGCAATTATAAAGCCTTATGGCGTTCTGCTTTCAGGCAAACTTAAGCAAGCCGGTCTTTGCGCGACCGGCTTCGAGTGCGCCCATCTCTAATCCGATTGCTTGCGCCGATTAAAACTTAATGGCCCACGCTTCGGCGCGGATTCTGCGGGGCGGGTCGAGTTTGGATTGGATGGTGATGGCTGCTCCGGCCGGGGGCGGCGCGAAACGGCGCAAGACCCAACTGGTGCCGTTCCACAGGCTGACGGCTGGCACTTGCGCCAGGTGCTTTTGCCCCTCGACGGTGATGCTGACCAGGTCGTGCGGCTTGGGTTGGGTGACCAGGCCGTTGCGGTCGTCTTCATGCCCCACACGCAGGGCGGCGAAGGGGCCGGGCAGGTGCGGCGCGCCCTCGCGAATGGAGGCTACCACCAGTAGTTCAGAATCGGCGGGCAGGGTGGTGGGGAGCGTAGCGTGCAAGCCATCCAAATTGGCACGCCAGGTCAGGGAGAGCGGTTCGGCCTGGCGCGGCAGGGGCGTAGTCTCATCGGGCGGCAAAATCCACTCCGGCGCGGCATACGCGCCCAAGCCAATCAGCGCGGCTTGTTCCGGGCCGAGTTGCACGGTCAGTTCATCGGGCTGGGTTTGCAGGGCGGGGCGCTGGCCTTCGTGGAACAAGACTTCGGCCTGCGCCAGGCTGACGATGGGCAGACGGATGAGACACGGCTGCAGATGCGGGTTCACCAGCCAGAGCAGGCCGCGCCGTCCGCCACCGGTCAGCCAGCCGTGCCAGGGGCTGACGCCCGGTTCGCCGCCCAGCGGGGCGCATTCCAGACCGCGATTCCAGGCATCGAGGAACAGGCGGCGGGCGGCAGCCATGCCTTGCAGGTCGTCATCGGTGGGCAGGGCGGGGTCGCCGTAGAACAGGTCACGCCGCCCGCCACGCGCCAGTTGGGCGATGTGGCTGCGCCGCAGGCCCTGACGTCCGCGCCGGTGACAGGTGTTGGTCAGTCCACACATGGCGCCGTGGTCTTCGATGCGCTGGAGCGGAAAGCCGTTCTTGAGCATGGCGCGCACCATGATGTCCTGGTACAGGTCAGATGAGCGGTGAATCGCTGTAGCGGGCAGGTCGGTGGGCTGTGGGTCGCCGCTGAAGAAGCCGTCAATCACTTCTAGCAGGGCCGGGTCGGCGGTGAGGGGCAAAACGCCAGGGCCGAGCCGTCCGACCGAATCCTGGCGGGCAAAGCCGCAATGAGCAATGGTGATGACTTCGGGAACAGAGCGCTTGAGCCGCGCCACCATCTCGACAAAGCGCTCCACGCCCAGGGCGTAGCGCGTCTCGAAGGGGCGCGTGTCGCCGGGGATGGCGGCGGCAAAATCCACAAAATCGAACTTGAAGAAGCGCACGCCCCACACTTCGGCGGCGTGGATGATGCCGTCGCTCAATTCCTGGTAATAGGGGCCATCCAGCAGGGAGTGATGCCAGTTATCGCTGGCAAGGCTTGCCCGCCAGCGCGGAATGCGCAAATACGAGCCACTGACGGAGTACCACAAGCCAGGGAGCATGCCCATCGCGCGGATTCGGTCAAGGACGCGGTTGGGGCCATCGGGCCAGCGTTCACGGTAAAAATGGCGGTAGCCCAGTTCGGGGTCGGTCCAGCCGTAGTCAATGTTGAAGTACTGCGGGAAGAAGTCGAAAGCGCGCCAGCGTTCGAGCGCATCGAGCACGCGCAGGACGATGGCTTCGTCGAGCGGGACGGTGTCGCCCAGTTCATCGTGCAAAGCCCAGGTGGAATACGCGGTAAACATAGGGCGGGGCATAGGAATTCTCCAAAATCGAAAATTGGTCTCGGATGAGCGCGTACTCTGCGCGCCCAACGTTTTTGAATCGCGCAGGGTGCTAAACTCCCGTTATCGAAACGTAATCTCGCGGCAGTGACAGGTGTACAGCGGCAGGTCTTCGGGTTTGAGTACCTGCCGCCCGCCCAGGCGGAAATTCTCAAAATGCACGCCTTCGATGGTGTGCTGTGCGTCCCAGCCGCCGATGACCGAGATGGTATAGCCGGGGTTATAGACGCTTTCAGTGACATCAATATCCCGCAGGGTGATGTTGCGCACCTGACCACGCTCTTCATCGTGATTGTAGCGCGAACGGATAATGCGGAAATCCACCAGTTTGTCGAAGTGATGTTCGACGCGAATGTTCTCATAGACCACGTTCTCCACCCGCGCGCGGTCGCCATTGTGAATGCTAAATGGCGCGCCGTGACCGTGTACGCACAGGATGTCTATGTCCTCGAAGCGGATGTTGCGAACAAATTCCGCCTGCAACTCGTGACCGATTTCGAGCGCGTTGCCGGCCTGGTCGTTCCACAGAATGCAGCCCCGCGCCGTGACGTTTTCCACGTCTCCGCGCCAGTCCACGCTCACGCGGCGGTCGCCCCATTCCAACCCGACGAGGCTATCGCCGGGACAGGATTTGACGACAATGCAGTCATCGTTGTTCCGCAAACAGCAGTTTTCGATAAGCACATCCCGCGAGCCAACCACGTCAATCCCATCGGAGGCCATGACTTGCCCGATTTCACGCACGTTCTGGATAAGCACATCGCGGCACGCGCCGATAACCAACATCCAGACTTCGGGTTGAATCAGGATGATGTCGCGGATGGTCACGTTCTGGCAGCCTTCCGCCACCAGCAGACGGGTACGCGCGCCCGGTTTGACCTGCGCGCCGACCCAGCCGCCATCCAAAATCCCGCCACCGCAAAGGGTGACGTTTTCGGCGTTCGAGATTCGCACCGCGCCGCGCAACACGGCGCCGGGTTCAATGCACAGCGTTTCGCCACTGTGGAGAGTCACCTTGCCCGCGTCCATCACCGTCCCGGCAGGGATTCGGCGGACGTTCGCGCCGTCTGCGGGCAGGTGCAGGTCGAGCGGGTTGACGTAGAGAAAGAGCGGATTCAGTCCTTCCACCTGCAAGAGGTAATTGCCCGCGCCCGGTAGGGTGAAGCGGATGGCGTCGCCTGCGCGTTCGGCAGAAATCCCCCGGCGGAGCGGATGTACCGTTGCCGCGCCCGCCTCGACTGGAAGCGTCACCTCCACGCGGATCGGGCTGTCTGTCCCAAAGGCAGCGAAATCGGCGGCGGTGGTGTGATAAACGAATTGCTCCGTCCCTTCGGCAAACAGACGGTAAACGGGGGAAGCGGGGCAGGAGGGGTGATAGGGGTAGGTAGAGAGAGTCATGGCGGTTAGGCAAGAAAAATCTGGGTCGGGTGGGTCATCATTCGTCCATATATCCGGCTTCGGTCAGCGCAATCAGCCCCAGCAAGCCGCCCCAGTGGTAGAAGCGGTCGCTATCGGGCTTGTCGCAGCCCCAGCCGGTGGTGCAGGTGTAGTTTTCGTGGACGTGTCCGTGCGCGCGCCATTCGCGCAGCAGCAGGGCGGCAGATTTCTCCGCCAGGTCGCGGCAGGCGTCTTTTAGCCCGTGCTTGCGCAAGCCGAGATAGACCAGGTAATTCATCGGCGCCCAGACCTTGCCGCGCCAGTAGCGCTGTTCGGGGTAGGCGGAGTCGTTGCGGGCAATGGAGGGCAACATCCACTCGCCCCAGAATTCATCCGGGTTGTAGAAATGCTCCTCCACCATGCGGCGCGCCTGTTGGGGGGTTGGCACATCCGTCAGCAGCGGGTAGAAGTGGGTGGGGGAGAGACGGCGCGAAAATTGGCCCGTGTCCAGGCGCTTATTTAGAAATATGCCGTGTTCTTCGCTCCACAGCGCGCGCAACCCCTGCGCATAGACTGCCTGGCGGGCGCGCAGTTCGGCGGCTTCGGCGGCGCGTCCGAGCGTTTCGGCCAATGCTGCCAGGCACTCGCAATCAGAGACGTACAGCGCCGTCAGGCCGACATCCGCCAGCAGCATGAGATGGCGCTCGCTGTCGAACGGCACATCATCGTACATGGGGGAGTTATCCAGGCCCGATTCAAAGGCGGCGCCCTGCCAGCGGTTCGTGGCTTCGGTTTCGACGCGGGCCGCGCGGCGCGGCGCAAAGGGCTGCGACCCCCAGGCCAACCATCCCGGGGCAATTTGGCGGCGCGCGTCCCACCAGCGGTTCCAGGTGAGCAGGTCATCGAAGACTTGACGCACAAACCACGTTTCGCGGTAGCGCCGGTAAATTTCTCGAACAACGAGCGCGCCCACCGGCGGCTGGCTGCGGTCGCGGCTTTTCAGGTCGCCGGTGGCGGCAAAGTTCGGCACGAAGCCGTCTTCGGTCTTCTCGCGGGTGATTTCGATGGCGTTGCTGTAGGCCAGTTCGCGGTTGTCGAGGGCGGCCATCAGCGCGGCGAAGTAGGTATCCCAACAGAACAGGACATAGCCGCCCCAGGTGTTGTTCCACATGCGGCTGACGGGCGTCACCACGCGGTCTTTTTCCGGCTCGTAAATGGTATCCCAGCCCATGCAGGATTGCATGGCGGCATACACTTCCGCCAAGTCACCATAGCGGGCTTGCCGGGCCAGGTGTTCGGCTTGGCGGCTCTGCACAATCGCGCGGATTTCGTCCAGCGTGCGGGGCGTGCCGGTGGAGAGACCAATTTCTTGGTCAAGGACAAAAGCCAGGAAGGGCGCGCGGGCCGGGGTATTCGGTTCTCTGACCGGCGGCTGGGTGGGGTAGGCGCGGATGGTCTGACTGGGCAATTCGGCAACGAGGGTATCGCCTTCCAGCCAGAGTTTGCCGGGGCGGTTCCAGAACATGCTGGCTTCGACCAGCAGGTGAAGCGGAGAGGCGGGCAGGTTGAGCGGGGTGATGAGCAGGACGAGGTCGTTTGCCCTCACCCCCAACCCCTCTCCCGAGGGGAGAGGGGGAGTTTCCCTCACCCCGTTCCCCTCTCCCAGGGGGAGAGGGGGAGTTTCTCTCACCCCCTTCCCCTCTCCCAGGG
>QEXW01000102.1 GCA_003130845.1 Anaerolineae bacterium | reverse complement strand
CCCCCGACCCCTCCCCCAAGGGGAGAGGGGTGTTTGGGAAGTAGAGCAGGAGCGGGGCGTCAACCTGGCCAAGGGGGCCGCACTGTGGGCAGGCGATTTCGTGCAGGCGGCCCTCTTTGGCCTTTTCGAGCAGGTCCGGGCGTTCGGCGGCGTCTACGATCAGCCAGACTTCGGCTTGGACGGTTGCGCTGCAGCGCGGGCAGGTGAGCGAGGTGGGTTGGGAGAGGGAGTGGGACATGGCTTTCCCCTTTGGGCGCGACGTGGCGAGAATTAATCTGGCACCGATATGTAAAGTATAGCGTAATTTAAAAAAAGGACAACTCCTTTGGAGTTGTCCTACTTAATCACCGGCACGAGTGCGGCGGCGGAGTATTCTAACTCACGCTCGAACTTGAATTGTTGGGTGTATAGTCGGTAATACTGTCCGCGTAGGCGCAAGAGCTCGGCGTGGGTGCCCATCTCGGCGATGCGCCCGTTTTCGATGACCAAGATTCGGTCGGCGCGTTTGATGGTGCTTAAGCGGTGGGCAATGACGAAGGATGTGCGGCCTTTCATCAGGTTCTCCATGCCTTTTTGGATGAGCGCCTCGGTGAGTGTATCCACGCTGGAGGTGGCTTCATCCATGATGAAAAGCTCCGGTTTGGCCAGCACGGCGCGTGCCAGGCTGATGAGTTGCTTTTGCCCCACCGAGAGCAGGTTGCCGCCTTCGCCTACGTTCTGGTCGTAGCCTTTTTCAAGGGTCATAATGAAATCATGTGCGCCGGCGATTTTGGCCGCCTCTTCTACTTCTTGGTCGGTGGCAGAAAGCCGCCCGTAGCGGATGTTCTCGCGCACTGTGCCGCTGAACAAATGCGGGGTTTGCAGCACGATGCCGATTTTGCTGTGGATGCTTTGTAGTGTGTATTCGGTGTAATCGCGCCCGTTGATGAGGATGCGCCCGCTGCGCGGTTCGTAGAAGCGGCACAGCAGGTTGACGATGGTGGATTTGCCGCCGCCGGTCGGCCCGACGATGGCGATGGTTTCGCCCGGCTGCACCCGCAAGTTGAAATTGGTCAGCACCGGTTTGCGCTCTTCGTAATAGAAACTGACGTTCTCGAAGATGATTTCGCCCAGCAGGGTTTCGGCCTCCACTGCGCCTGGGCGGTTACGCACTTCCGGCTCGGTATCCAGCAGTTTGAAGATGCGCTCGGCTGAAGCGATGGAATGCTGCATTTCGGCATAGACGCGCGCCAGGTCTTGCACCGGCCACATGATGAAAGTGAGATACGAGACAAAGGCGTGAATCCCGCCAATCGTCAGCAGGCCGGCTTCGGCCTGGAAGCCGCCATACCACACGATGACGCCCAGCGCTAGTGCTGCAATGACCTGTACGGTGGGTAAGAAGAGGGCCGAAAGCCAGGCCGCGCGGTAGGAAGCGCGGTACATGTTGTTGGTCAGAACCTGAAATTCTTGTAGGTTTTCTTCTTCTCGTCCTAAGGCCTTCACCACACGGACACCCTGAATATTTTCGTTGTATGCCCCGGTGATTTTGGAGTTGGCGCGCCGCGACGTACGGTATTCCACCAGGATTTTCTTGCGAAACTGCACGGCAATGTAGAACAGGAGCGGCACAATAGCGAAGACCACCAGCGCCAGCTGCCAGTTGATGAGCAGCATGAAGAACGTGGCCGTGATGATGTTCATGAACGCCCAGGTGGTATCTACCAGCCCCCAGGTCATCAGGTCGGCCACGCGCCCCGAATCGGACGTGACGCGCGCCATCAGCCGCCCCACTGCGTTTTGGGCGTAATACGAGAGCGAAAGGTCTTGCAGGTGGGCGAACATGGCCTTGCGCAGGTCATATTGAATGCGCTCGCCCAACACACCGGCTAAGTAAATGAACGAGAACACCAACCCGGCCTGAATGAGCTGTAAGACGCCGTAATAGATTGCCAGCCGATAAAGCGTAGCGGTATCGCCCATCATCATGCCGTCGTCAATCATGTGTTTGTTGATATACGTAAAGAGCGAATCCAGCGCCGAGGTCAGGCCAATGGTGACGACGAAGCCGACCACCCACAGCCAGTGAGGCCGCAACAGGCCGAGAATGCGCCGAAAGGTGGCCCCCGTCAACGGGCTGGTATGCTCTTCTTCTTCGAGTTCGTACAGTTCGTCAGACATACTGTCTCCCATGCAAAATGGTGCAATACGAAGTAATGGATTTGCATCTGATTATTCAATCGAGGCGAGTTCATGTTCCAGTTCGTCCTCGACTCGGGTTTGGATATCGTAAATTTTGCGGTACATGCCATCCTGGGCGACCAGTTGCTCGTGCGTTCCCATCTGGATGACCTGCCCCTTGTCCAGCACCAGAATCAAATCCGCGTTCATCACCGATTGAATGCGGTGGGCGATGATGAAGGTGGTGCGGTCTTGCATCAGGTTGTTCAGCGCAGCGCGGATTTCTGCTTCGGTTTCGGTATCCACGCTGGAGGTCGAATCATCCAAAATCAGGATGCGCGGGTTCTTCAGGATGGTGCGGGCAATCGCCACGCGCTGTTTTTGTCCGCCGGAGAGGGTGACGCCCTTTTCGCCGACAATCGTGCGGTAGCCATCGGGAAAGCTCATAATGGAATCGTGGATGGCGGCGGTGCGGGCGGCGGCTTCGATTTCCTCGTCCGTCACCGGACGCTGAACCCCCAGCGCGATGTTCTCGCGGATGGAGCGGCTGAACAGGAACGGTTCTTGTTCCACGATGCCGATTTGCTGACGCAGGTAGCGGCGCGGGTAGTCTTTCAGTTCAATTCCATCTAGCAGGATGCGCCCGCCGGTGTACTCATGGAAGCGCGGCAGCAGGTTGACCAGCGAGGTCTTGCCTGAGCCGGTGGAGCCAATCAGAGCAACCGATTGCCCCGGCTTGACCGAAAAGGACACGTTCCGTAACACATCGGTTTCGCCATCGGAGTACATGAACGACACGTTTTCAAACGTAATTTCGCCGCGCACCGGCTGTGTTGGCTGCACTTTGCCGCTCTCTAGGTCTTCCTGGTTTTCTTTCATGATGGCGAGCAGGCGGCCATAGGAGACCATGCCGGTGGAAGTATCTACAATCAGGCGGCCCAGATTGCGAATCGGCCAGATGAGCCACACCACCAGCCCGGCATAGGCCAGGTACGTGCCAACGGTGATTTCGCCGTTGATGACCATGACGCCCGCAAAGACGAACCCGCCCAGCATTTGCAGGCCCAGCACGATGTCTGAAAGCGGCCAGAAGAGCGAGTGCATGAAGAGCAGCAGTTTGCCTTTCAGGTACTTGGCCCAGTTTTCCTTTTCGAACTTGCCTTTTTCGTAATCCTGGCGCGCAAAGGCTTTCACCACGCGCACGCCGGTCAGGTTTTCTTGCAAGGCGGTGGAGAGCGCGGCCTCTTGTTCTTGATAGGCTTCGTAGGCTTTGGTCACTCGCTTAAAGAACCATACCGAAACGAGCAGAATGGGCGGAATGGCGATGACGGAAACCAGGCCGAGTTCCAGGTCGAGGCTGAGAATGGCAAACCAGTTGACAAAGAACAAGAGCAGGATGCGCCCGATGCCGATGGCGTGCTCGTTGAAGAAGCGGCGCAATGTGTCCACGTCCGAAGTGACTCGTTCAATCAGGTCACCGGTGGGCGTCTTGCTGTGGTAGGAAAAACTCAGGCGCTGAATGTGGTCGAATAAAAAGTTGCGCAAGCGGCGGGTGATGTTTTCTGCTGTATAGGCTGCCAGGCGACCGGAGAGGAAGGCAAATCCCCCCTCCAGTGCGGCTAGACTGACAAATCCTAAGCCAATGTAGAAGAAGGCGCTTTGTAAATTTCCGCCGATAGGTTGGGCTGCACCGCCCACTAAGTCGGCAAAGTAGCGCAACAACAACAGCGCGGCGGTTTTGGCAAGCGCAGAAATCATGAGCGTAATGACCGCGCCGAGATACGGCAAGCGGTAGCCGCTCATCGCTTGCCATAAGCCGTTCAGGCGGTTATGGTGGATGACACGGCGAAAGTCGAAATAGGTAGAAGGTTGAGAGGATGTGAGAGTTGCCATACTGTTCTCCATAAAATGGCCAGGTTCCGATGTGCAGAAGCGATGCCGTAGAGACAATAAAAAAAGTCACGGCGTGGGTGCGCCGTGACTTGTGAACTACACAGACACAGGAGGTTGACGGCTATCTGTCAACAGGCGCACTCCGAGGACGTACAAACACGCCAGAAACGGGAGCAAAACGAGAAACGATGTTGTACACCATGAAGTGCGGCCTCCTTTCGAGAGAATGAGATTAACGCGAACGAGTTTATCATTGCTTTCCTTGAATTGTCAAGGATTTTTTTAGATATATGTCTAAAAAGGCTGGCTTGCGGTAGAATGTATCTATGCTCAAGGTATATGCGCTGACCCCTGACCTTCACGAAATTGCCCTGTCAGATGTTTCTGCGCTGGATGCGGTTTCGCGCCAGTTGCCACAAGGATTGTATTCCACCTTTCGCACGTATGCCGGGCGCAGGAAGGTGCTTGGCCTGGAAATGCACCTGGACCGATTGTACGCCCCGCTGCCCGCGCTGGGGATTCGGGCGCTCTCCAGCCCCGCCGGGTTGCGCGCCGCGCTGCGGGAGGTGCTGGCTGCTTTCCCGGCCGAAGAGGCCCGCGTACGCGTGACGCTTTCAACCACCCAAGAGGCCGGGACGCTGTTCCTGGCGCTCGAACCGCTCCGCGCCCCGGATGAAACGGTCTATCAGCACGGGGTGCGGGTGATGTTTGCGCCGGTAGAGCGCAAAACGCCCCGCCTGAAGACAACCGCTTTCATCGGCGAGAGTGAGGCGGCGCGGGCGTTTCTGCAGCAGAGCGGCGCGTACGAAGCCCTGATGACCCGCAACGGCAAGATTCTCGAAGGCCTGACGAGCAATTTCTACGCCGTCCGCGCTGGCACGATTTTCACTGCCCGCGAGGGGATTTTGCTCGGGGTGACGCGCCGCTACGTGCTGCGCCTGGCGCGCGCGAATGGCATCGGCATCGCATACCGTCCCCCACGTGTGGATGAATTGGCGGCGTGGGATGAGGCTTTTATTACCTCAAGTGGGCGCGGGGTTGTGCCGGTGACGCAGATTGAAAATCAACCCGTTGGTAGTGGGCAAGTGGGAGAAATCGCGCGCTTGTTGCGGCGGGTTTATGATTCGTATGTAGTAAAAAAGGCGGAGTGGATTTGAGTCCTGGAGTTATTCTGCTTTGTCTTGGCGCACTCCTGCTCGTTCTGCTACGGCCTTCATAAACCCGACAAAGAGGGGATGGGGGCGATTGGGGCGCGAGAGAAATTCTGGATGGAATTGACTGCCGAGCATGTAAGGATGGTCACGAATTTCGGCAATTTCGACCAGTTTTCCATCCGGCGATAGGCCAGAAAAGACCATGCCGGCCTGCTCAAACAGTTCGCGGTAGTTGTTGTTGAATTCCCAGCGGTGACGGTGCCGTTCTTCGATTTGCTCTGCGCCATAGGCGGCGGCGGCCTTGCTGCCCGGTTTTAGGACGCAAGGATACAGTCCCAGCCGCATGGTGCCGCCCATATCGGTAATGGAACGCTGTTCTAGCATCAGGTCAATGACCGGGTGTTGTGTGCTGCGGTCAAACTCTGACGAATTTGCGTCTTCCAGTCCTAATACATTGCGAGCAAATTCGATGCACATCAACTGCATGCCTAAACATAGGCCCAAGTAGGGAACTTTGTTTTCCCGCGCGTAACGGGCTGCCATGATTTTTCCTTCTGTGCCACGCGAGCCGAATCCGCCAGGCACTAGGATGCCATCTACGCGCTGAATGATGTCCCAGCCTTTTTCTTTCTCCAGGTCGGCTGAGTGTACCCATTCAATTTGGACTTCTACGCCTGCTGCCAGAGCGGCGTGCTTGAGCGCCTCTCGCACTGACATATACGCGTCATGCAGTTCAACATATTTCCCTACCAGCGCGACATGGACTGTTGGTTTTTGCCGTTTTACTTCGTTGACCAAGTGTTCCCACTCGCTCCAATTGGGCTCTTTTCGGGCTTCTAGGCCGAGCAGTTTGAGTACGTGGTCGGCCATGCCGGCTTTTTCAATGAGTAAGGGGATTTCGTATAAGACCTTCGAGGTGACCATCGGAATGACGGCTTTTTTATCTACGTCACAAAACAGGGCAATTTTTTCGCATAACTCGTCATCTACCGGATAGTCGGAGCGAGCAATAATCATGTTGGGTGAAATACCGATGGAGCGCAGGGCTGCTACGGAGTGTTGGGTGGGTTTCGTCTTGAGTTCTCCGGTGGCGCCGATGTAAGGCAGCCAGGTGACGTGCACGAACAGGACGTTTTCCCGTCCGACTTCGGTGCGCAACTGCCGCAGGGCCTCTAGGAACGGTTGAGACTCGATGTCGCCAACGGTGCCGCCGACTTCAATCAGGATGATGTCGGCCCCGGTGGTTTTGGCGACTAGGCCAATGCGGCGCTTGATTTCGTTGGTGATGTGCGGGATGACCTGAATGGTGCCGCCCAGATAATCGCCGCGCCGCTCTTTGGAGATGATTTCTGCATAGACTTGCCCGGTGGTGAAATTGCTGACTTTGCTGACGCGAATATCTATAAATCGTTCGTAGTGTCCTAGGTCTAGGTCCGTTTCCGCGCCGTCATCGAGCACAAAGACTTCTCCGTGCTGGTAGGGGCTCATGGTCCCTGGGTCAACGTTGATGTAGGGGTCTAGTTTTTGTACGGCGATGTTGAAGCCGCGTTCTTTAAGAGTTCGTCCGAGCGCGGCGGCGGTCACCCCTTTGCCGACCGAGCTGACTACGCCGCCGGTGAAGAAAATGTACTTGGTAGGCATTCGTCCTCGCTTTTTGAATGTCACAAACATCGTCCCGAAGGTTGAAGACGAGTCAGATCTGATTCGCTGGCAACCTTCGGGACGCAGGTCAACACGCGCCGATTATACGGCGTTTTCTGAATTTGTGTGTTGTATCTTTTTTCTCCAGTGACCAAAGCCGGCCTGACGGCGTGCTTCGCGTCGCTGCTGTTGTTCGTGAATTTCGTAAATGTGTTGCACTTTTTCAGCGATGGCGACCTCTAGCCACCGGTGGCCTTTTTCTGCTGTGCCGAGGCTGCCGGCGCCATACGCGCCGGAGATGGTGTCGTCGTCCCAGGGAGGGTTGGCGATGAGCGCACCGCCTTCAATCCAATCCATGTAGTATGAGGGTGTGGCAATGAAGTCGGTATCATCTACGACACGTTCCATGTGAACCAGGTCAGGCCGCAGGGCTAACATCATGGAAGTCTCTAGTTCGCAGGCATGCCCCATCCCGCCGATGGGGGATTGGCGGTAGCGTGCCAGGGCGGCGGCTCCGGCCGGACCTGCTGTGTGTAGAAAGGCGGTAGCGCAAAAGATGCGTTTGTGGCGGTCGCCGGCATATTTGGTGATGTTGACCAGGAATGACATGTTGCCGCCATGCCCGCTCATCAGGTAGAACTTGTCGAAGCCACGTCCAACCAGTGTGTTAATCACTTCTAGCCAGAAGTCCTCGAAAGTACGCCCACCGGCGTTTAGGGTGCCGGCGAACGAATCGCGGTGGGTGCTGACGCCATAGGGCATTGCCGGCAGCGTGTAGCCAAAATTCGGCGCTGCGTTTGCTGCACCCTGGGCAATGGCTTCTATGATGATGGTATCTACCGCCAGCGGCAGGTGATAGGCGTGTTGTTCTGTGTGGCCGATGGGCAACAGGATTACTTTGCCGCGCTCGCTGTCAGGAGGAAGCACAGGGGGCGTGGGTGTCGGTTGGGGGGAGGCGGGTGCTAGGTGGAGTTGGGTGTGTTTTATTTCTAGGTCAATGGGGGGAGGAAGTAAGAGATATATTCGTGTGAAACCGTCTTCTTGCAGGCTGTTGAGCAGATTGTTCAAGTATTGGCTAAGAATCGTCTCAGATACTTCTAGCCCAGAGCCGCGCCAACCAAACGGAAAAGCCGGTAGTAGGCCGATTTGGGGTGGATGGTGTAGGGCTTTGGCAATTTGGGCTTCCTGATAGCCATTTCCTAACGGGAGGATGAGCGGCATCTCACGCGGCAGGTCGGCGACTTCGGGCCAAGTTAGGTGGTCAAAACGAAAAAAATGGGTCATGGGCTAAAAAAGTGGGTCGCTTGGCGGGTGGTTTCAGGCAGGGGGCAGCAGGTACCAATCTAAAAATTGCTCTATCCGGCGGTAGGCATCTAACATGGCGGCGCGGCGGACGAAGCCGTGTGGTTCTTCGGCATAGGTTTTGTACTCAAAGGTTTTGCCATATCGTTTGAGGGCTTCAGCCCATTCCTCGCTGGCTTCTGGTGGCACGATGTCATCTTTTAGGCCGTGCAAGAGCAGAATGGGCTTTTGCACATTTTCGGCTTGTAGGATGGGCGAACCTTGTAGGTACGCTGTGCGGTTTTTGCTCGGATGTCCCAGGAAGATTTCTGTATAGTAGCGCAGTTCGCGCGAGCAGAGCGCCCACGAGCTGACCAGGTCGGCATCGCCGTATTTGGCAATTCCGCATGCGTATCGGTATTGTGGGTCGCGTGCCAGGCAGCAATTGACCATGTAGCCGCCGTAGCTGCCTCCCATAATGGCAAAGCGCGATGGGTCCAGACCGGGCAAGGTTTTCAGGTATTCGGCAGCGTATAGGCAATCTTGGGTATCGCCGCCTCCCCAATCCCCGTAATTGCGATGTTCAAATTCCACACCGTAGCCGGTTGAACCGCGATAGTTGGGGGCGAGGACAGTGTACCCTTTGGCTACCAAGTATTGGGTTAGTTCGTTCCAATATAGGGTTTCTTGGGATGAAGGGCCGCCATGCACCGAAACAATCGCTGCGCCGTTGGGTTTTTCGGGACGATACAAGAAGGCGGGAATGTTTATGCCATCGAAGGTGGGGTACGTGACCGCTTCAGGCATGACCGGTTTGGCCGCTGCGAGCCAAGGCGGGGTGGAAAAGGTCAGTTGGGTGACCTCGCCTGTGGCAGTGTGAATTCGATACAGGTCAGGAAATTGTGTGGGACTTTCAAATTCAAACGTCAGGAATACGCCACCCGGCGACCAATTGGGATTGCTGTGAATGCCGGGTAGGTCGCGCAGGATGTCGGCGTGGCCAGTTTTGGGGGTAATCAGCGCGAGTTCGAATGAACCGCCGCGATTGAGCGTGGCAGCAATGGATTTGCCGTTTGGCGCCCAGGCGAACTCCACCACATCCAGGCCAAGCCGCGTCATTTGCCGCAGGCCGCTGCCATCGGGGTGCGCTATCCACAAGTCGTCGTGACCTTCTTCCTGCGAGAGGAAGGCTAACCATTCACCGTTGGGTGACCAGCGGGGATGCCAAGCACGGGTTTGGGGCTTGCCATATATTGTGTGAATTTCGCCGGTTTCCAAGTTGATTAGGCAAATGTCGGTGCGGTTCAAGTCATCGTAGCGGCGGAAAACGAAGGCGACCGATTTGCCATCGGGAGCGGGACGTGCGTCCCAGTGGTCTCCGTCATTGCTATGGGTCAGTAAGCGCAATTCTGTGCCAGCCAAATTGACCAGCGCCAGTTGGTCGGCGTCCTCATACTCTAGACTGATGATGAGATGGTTTCCATCCGGCATCCAACGCGGCTCTCCGCTGGCTTGGGCGTACGCAAGCAACTTTTTAGGCAGGGTTCCGTTGGTGTTGGCGAGGTAAACGTGCCCTTGACTGGTATAGGCTACCGTTTTGCTATCTGGCGACCACTGCGGAATTTCATCGTTCCAGAAGAGTGTTGGGCCTCGGTCGGTGGAAATTTGTGCTGGCCAACCGCCTTCTGCTGGCATGATGTACACATCGGAGCGGTCATCTGCATCCCAGATGAAAGCAATTTGTTTTCCATCGGGCGCCAGGTGGTGGTTGCGGATGCGCTTGAGCGCCGTCAGTGCTTCTAGGCTCCAGCCAGAGGGGGGCTTAACGTCGGGGCGCGGCAGAGAGGGCCAGCCGTTACGCTCGTATTTTTCGGTTCGTTCGATGGGTTTGGGCATAACTTCCTCCATAACCTAAGTATACGGGATGTTGGCAGGAATTGAGGGGGCGAATGAAAGTTTCATGTCCTTTCGATGATTATCATGTAAAATGAATAGGAACAAGTCGGTTTTTGACTATAGTGCTTGCTTGAGGAGAAGAGGAGATGAAAAGACTAGCTTTTGGATTGCTCGGGTTGGTTCTGTTTCTGGTGGGTTGTGGGGCGCCATCTGCTTCCTCCGAACAAAATCAACCGGTTGTGCTTCGGGTTGGCTGGCTAGGTTTTCCGGATACGCTGAATCCTGCCTATGCCTTTCTTACTGAGTCGTATACGATGTTTGACTTGGTGTACTCGACGCTGACAACCGAAGCGCCCAACGGAGATTATGTTGGTTCGCTCGCCGAAGCGTGGACGGTTTCGCCGGATGGTCTGTTGTGGACTTTTACCTTGCGCCCGAACATCAAGTGGCATAATGGCGAGGCTTTGACGGCTGAACAAGTGGCTTGGAATATCAATACGTTTATTCAAAATCCAGATGGCTGGGTGACGACTTCCGGGTATGTCTTGGGGTTTAAGCAAGCGCGTGTGCGGGATGAACGCACGGTGGAAATCGAATTGGAACATCCGATTAGTAACATGGAATCCCGCCTGGCGTTTTTGTATATCGTCTATCCTGAAGATTTCAAGGGTTTTAGCACACCTGAAGAGTTGCAAAACTTTACCAACTTCAATCCGGTTGGCAGTGGGCCATTTAAAATCAAAACGCTCGACAAAGACCAACGCGTGATTCTCCTGGAGACCAACCGTGATTATTTCGGCGGTCGTGCAAAGATTGACCAGCTGATTTACCGCACGTTTGATAACAGCGATGCTCTGATTCAGGCACTGCGCGTGGGTGATATTGAACTGGCCGCCGAGGTTCCGACCAGTGCTTTTCAGTCTGTTAAGGAGATGAAAGGGGTAACGGCGGTTTCATTGACCGGACGTTCTTTAAGTCAATTGATTCTTAATTCTGCTCCCGAGGACCATGACCCGGCTCCAAATCGTAACCCGGCCATCACGGACCCGGCAGTGCGCTTGGCCATTGCCACAGCGATTAATAAACAAGATTTGGTAGATGTCGTCTTGCAGGGGCAAGGCATGCCTGGCTTGAGCGTTATTCCGCCTTCATTGGGAGGCGGCTTTTGGTTCAACCGTGAAATTAAGGATGTCGAGTTCAATTTGGAACAGGCCAATCGCATTTTAGAGGAAGCAGGTTATCTCAAGCAGTCCGATGGTATTCGCGCGAAAGATGGTGTGCGTTTGGAATTTCGCCTGCAATTTCCTTCCGATAGTTCCAATTATCCGCGCGCCGCCGATATGATTGCGACCTGGTTGGGCAAAATTGGCATACAAGCCACCCCGTCGGCAGTTGACCCTGATAGTTTGATTGTAGCCACCAATCCGAACGCTGATTATGACATGGTGATTTGGGGCTGGGGGGCAGACCCTGACCCGGATTTTATGTTGAGCGTGCTGACCAGTGCGCAATATGTTGAAGGTGGCTGGAGTGATAGTGGTTACTCTAATCCCGTGTACGATGAGTTGTATGCCAAACAACAGCGCACGCTGGATGAGAAGGAACGCCAGAAAATTATTTGGCAAATGCAAGAAATTTTATTAAATGACCGTCCTTACATTGTTTTGTGGTACGACAATACCTTACAGGCCTATCGCTCTGACCGCTTTACCGGGTTTATCCAGTATCCAGCCGGTATTGATTCATTCCAATCTCTTATGAACGTCGAGCCGGTCAAGTAATGTCTCGCCGCACTTATCTGCTGCGCAAATTGATTTTTGCGTTGGTGACGATTTTTGTGGTGTTGGTCATCAACTTTGTCCTGTTTCGCGTTTTACCTGGCGACCCGGTGCGCGCAGTGATTGGGCGTAATGTCAAAATTTCGGCAGAAGCGCAGCAAGCCTTACGTCAACAATTCGGCTTAGATAAGCCAATTTTCCCCGACCAGTTCCTGGATACTCTTAGGCAGTGGGCGCAAGGGAATTTGGGCATTTCTTGGTCGTTGCGTCGCCCGGTGGCCGAAATTCTGATGTCTAAACTAGGCAATACCTTGCTGCTGATTGGCTTGGGCCAGCTGCTCTCAATCATCTTGGGCGTGTTCTTGGGGTTGTTTGCCGGTTGGAAACGCAAAACTGTTTTCGATGTAGCGGCATTAACGTTTTCACTGATTGCTTGGGCTACGCCTACCTTTTGGCTGGGAATCATTTTGTTGGCAGCGGGCAGTTCTTGGTTGGGGCTGCCGACCGGTGGCATTGTCAGCCCTGAAAATGTTGGTAAGCCACTTTATACTGTTTTGCCTGACCTTGCACGCCATCTTGTCCTGCCGACCCTGACGTTGACCATTCTGTATTTGGGTGAGTATATGCTGATTATGCGTTCTTCTATCTTGGAAGTTTTGAGCGAAGATTACATCCTGACTGCCAAGGCCAAGGGGATGAGTCCGTGGCAGGTGTTGTGGCGGCATGCGCTCAAAAATGCCATGCTGCCGATTGTGACTATCGTTGCGCTTAATTTGGGCTTTACGGTATCTGGCGCAATCTATATTGAGACCGTGTTTTCGTACGATGGACTGGGTAAACTCTTTCAAACAGCGCTTGTGAAGCAGGATTATCCGCTGTTGCAAGGTGCGTTTTTGTTGTTGGCGGTGAGTGTGATTGTTGCCAATTTTTTGGCCGATATTTTATATACAGCGCTTGACCCGCGCGTGAAAGCGAATTGAGTTAGTCGCAAGGTGTTTGGTTTTGAGCTGCTGAACAGGATGTCAGTCTCGAATGCGTGAATCTTGGCTTCTTTTTTGGCGTAATTTGCGCGAATTTTGGAGAGTCTTCCGCCACAACCGGATGGGCATGATTGGTGCTTTTTTATTGCTTTCGGCTGTGTTAATCGCTCTTTTTGCTCCATTTCTTTCGCCTTATGAACCATCTCTGGTCATTCGGGACGCGACCGGACGTGGCTTGACCTTTGCGCCGCCTGCAGTGCATGGCCCGCTTGGCACAGATGATGCTGGGCGCGATGTGTGGACGCAACTCGTCTATGGTGCGCGCATTTCGTTGCTTGTCGGGTTATTGGCCGGTTTTATTGCCATGTTTATTGGCAGTCTACTGGGCATTTTGGCAGGGTATTTTGGTGGTTGGATAGATACTCTGATTATGCGCGTTACCGATGTCCTATTGGTCATTCCTGACCTGCCTCTCATGCTGGTGTTGGTGGCCACGTTGCGTCAGATGGAGTTGAAAATCTCGCCTCTTGTGGTACTTATCTTGGTCATCGGGTTGCTGTACTGGACGAGTACCGCGCGTTTGGTTCGCTCTCAGGTCTTGAGCATTAAGGAGCGTCAATTTGTGGCGCGAGCGCGGGCCATTGGGGCTGGTCATTTTCATATCATTCGCAGACATATCTTGCCGCAACTGATGCCACTAATTGTTGCCAATACCGTTCTCATTCTTTCCACCGCTATTCTGATTGAATCGGGGCTATCCTTCTTGGGGTTGGGAGACCCAACCCAACCTTCGTGGGGAACAATGTTGAACTTTGCCTTCGACCGGAATGCCATCAGCAATGGTGCGTGGTGGTTTTATCTACCTCCTGGCTTGGCGATTGTATGGGTCTCGCTGGGTTGCGTTTTGTTAGGGAATGTGCTGGAGGAAATGCTCAACCCTCGTCTGACAGCCCATCATTTAGAAGGCGATGTTCGTGTTCGACCATTAGAAGGAGAGGGCGCTTATGGCTGAAATGCCGTTGTTACAGGTTCGTCATCTGACGACTGAGTTTTTGCTCCCCGGCAAAGGGGCGGCGCGCGCGTTGGAAGATGTTTCTTTTGATGTCTATCCAGGGCAAACCATTGGCTTGGTCGGTGAATCGGGATGTGGCAAGACGACCGTCTTGATGTCTATTTTGCGACTTTTGCCCACGCAGGCGCAAATTAGCGGTCGAGTTTTGTTTCGCGGTTTAGATTTGCTTGCCCTGAGTGAGCGTCAAATGCGCGAATATCGCTGGAAGGAGATAGCGATTGTCTTTCAGGGCGCCATGAATGCACTTAATCCGGTCATGTCGGTTGGAGAGCAAATTTGCGAGGCAATCACCCTGCATGGCTTGATGCCTCGCCGGGAGGCTGAAGCGCGGACCGGCGAATTGCTCGAGCTGGTTGGCATTCCGAAGGAACGGGGTGTGCAGTATCCTTTTCAGTATTCTGGTGGTATGCGCCAGCGCGCGATGATTGCCATGGCGCTGGCTTGTTCTCCTTGCATCTTGTTTGCTGATGAGCCAACGACGGCTTTGGATGTGATGGTTCAGGCGCAAATTTTGGAGTTGTTGGGGAATATCCAAAGAAAGATGGGTTTGGCGATTGTGCTTGTCACGCATGATTTGGGCGTGGTGGCCGAAATGTGTGATATGGTGGTGGTGATGTACGGCGGTAAGGTGGCCGAATATGGCCCGGTCGACCGGATTTTTAACAATCCGCAGCATCCGTATACCCAAAAGTTGCTCGAAGCGTTTCCTGACTTAGCACAGCCTGTCGCTTCGCTTGCCTCTATCCCAGGTGCGCCGCCTCGCCTAAGCGAGTTGCCGCCTGGTTGTCGGTTTGCACCCCGTTGCCACGTTTGCCTGCCCCAATGCGCCTCGGAAGCTCCGCCTTTGTTGGAAATTGCTCCAGGGCACTTCTCTGCTTGTCATCTTTGCAAATCTTAACTACAAGCGATGACTCAAGAGCCTTTGCTACTTGTTGAAAATCTCCGCAAATATTTTCCGGTGGGGCAATCACTCGGCGATTTGCTTTTGCGCCGACCTCCTGGTCTGATTAAGGCTGTGGATGATGTGTCCTTTACCCTGTTGCATGGGGAAATATTGGCAATCGTTGGTGAATCAGGCTGTGGCAAAACGACCATTGCCCGTACGCTGATTGGTTTGGAAGAGGAAACCGGGGGCAAGATTTTGTTTAATGGCCGGCAAATTGGGGCGCGAGAACGGCGCTTGCAGGCTGGCTTGGTTCCTCTTGAATCAGGCGCAATTGGCACCCGTGAACAGCAAAGCCTGCCGCGTTTGTCGTTTAAACAGTTTCGTCAGCAAGCGCAGATGATTTTTCAGGACCCCTACGAGTCGCTTAATCCACGCGCCACCATCTTTGAGATTGTGGCCGAACCGTTGGTGGTGCATGGCCTGGCGCGTGGACGGGCTGAAAAAATCCAACGGGTTAGAAATGCCTTAGAGGATGCCGGTTTGCGCCCGGCGGAAGAGTATTTCCTGCGCTATCCGCACGAGCTTTCTGGCGGACAGCGTCAGCGCGTGGTGATTGCTGGGGCGATGGTGTTAGAGCCGAAACTGTTGATTGCCGATGAGCCTGTTTCTATGCTCGATGTTTCCATACGCGCAGAAATTCTCAATCTTTTGCACGACTTGCGAAACAAGCGTGGGGTCAGTATTGTGTTTATTACCCATGATTTGGGCACAGTGGCTTACTTTGCCGATCGACTTGCTGTGATGTACTTGGGGCGTATCGTGGAGATAGGGCGCACGGCTGAAGTGTTGAAAAATCCTCAGCATCCGTATACCAGGGCGTTGCTTTCGGTTGTTCCTGTGCCGAATCCTCGTCTGCGTCGCGAGCGGGTTATTTTGCAGGGTGAAGCGCCTAATCCCATCCATCTGCCTACCGGTTGTCGGTTTCACCCGCGTTGTCCGTTGGCGATGGATGCCTGCCGAATGACGGACCCGGCCTATGTGCAGTTAAGCGCAACCCATTCGACAGCCTGTTTGCGGGTGGAATCTACCGCTCTTTAGAGTTAAAGCGCCATGCCCAGCGCACGCAGATATTGCCCGGTTTTTTCGAACATGGGGAAGTGACCACATTTTTTGAGAATGGCTAGGTCATTGTTCGGAATGGCTGTTTGGGCGATGTAGGCCTGCTCTATCGGCACGGTCAAGTCGTTCTCTCCGTAAATGAGGAGGGTATAGGCCTTTATTTTGCGCAGGTGTTTGCTGATGTCTAAATTGTGAATGGCTTGGCCGGCTTGATAAATGGAGATGTGACCGGCGGGGTTGAGGGCAAAATGGCGGTCTAGGTTGAAATCACGCAACGGTATTTTGCGAATATCGTAAAACCAGGGCCGAAACGCCCAATTAACGTATAAACGGTTGTGCATCAATGCTCGGCTGAGACGGTATACCCAGGGGCGCTTGTAGCCGAATTTCACCAGCGGATAGACTTGCTTTTCTACCAGGTCCGAGAGTTGTCCTGTCACCACGCCGGCTACACTTACCAGTTTTTCTACCCGTTCTGGTGCAAGCATGGCTGCAATGCACATGGCGATTTGTCCGCCCATAGAATGGCCGAGCAGGGAAAATTTTTGTAACCCAAGCGCATCTGCAATGGCAAGAATGCGCCGTCCTTGCATTTGGATGCTGTAATCTCCATCTTCTGGTTTATCGCTGTGGCCAAATCCGAGCAGGTCCAGTGCGATGCAGTAATATTTTTCTTCTAGTTGGGGGAGGGTTTGCCTCCACACGCCGCGATGCGACATCCAGCCGTGAATGAGGAAGAGCGGTGGTTTTTGGGAGTTACCCTCGATGGTGGCGACGAGCCGCTGCCCGTTGACGTTAAAGGTGGTTTCCATACGTTGCAAATCCTTTGATGCGAATCGTGCTAATGATTTTTATTCCCACTCTTCCGGGTTGTATTGGCGAATGCGTTTGATTTCTGCGCGGCGTCGTTTTGCAAACAAGCGCGCCGCTTTGGCGGTAACCCCTGGGCGGGTGGGGCGGCGTGTTTTGGGGCGTTGTGCGGCGTGCTGGAGCAGGTCTTGAAAGCGCAGCAGCACTTCCGCTCGGTTTTGTTCTTGGGTACGGTAGGTTCTTGATTGCAGAATGAGAATGCCATCTTCGGTGACACGTTTGCCGGCCAAGGTCATCAGGCGCGTTTTGACATCTTCTGGCAAGGAAGGGGATTGACGAATATCGAAGCGCAATTGCACGGCTGTAGCAACTTTGTTCACGTTTTGTCCGCCAGGCCCGCCAGCCCGCGTGAATTCGAGGTGGATTTCTTCTTCAGGAATTGTAAAGGACGAAGACATGAAAGGCAGGGTTTGAGCTTGGATAGGTTTGTATGGGTTATTTCTCTTCTTTGCTAATATACCAGATGATTAACCCCAGTAGGTATATACCGGTGAGCAATTCGGCTGTTTCGGTCGAAAAGAGTGTCCAAAGCAGTCCGATGAAGCCAAAGACGAATACGAAGCCAGCCGTAAACTTCAGTAAACCATCCAGGTGCGACATGGCTTTGTGTGCCAGTGCTAGGTCCACCAAGATGCCGAGAATGCCGATGAGAAGTTCTAGACTCATCTGAAATGCCTGTTTTTGCAGGACTCAGGTAAAGAAAACATCCCGAAGGGATGCAGGCCTTCGGGATGTGGGGGTTAGAACATCAGCGCGTTGATTTTGTGAATGGTCTCTGGCGCCGGGCGCAACTCTTGTTCGGTTAGGCGATTGAGGGGCGTTTCTACCAGGTTGTATAAATCGGTGAGCGAGGGGCTTTCTGGAGCGATGTACAACAGGCCGGTCACCAGGTAGTTGTTGGCGTGCGCTTCTTCTAGGACGCGCATGGCTTCTAGGCGGTTGTGGGGGTCGTAATCTTTGTCCAGCGCCTTGAGGACAATGCGTGAGCCGTCGTGTAGGGCCACTTCGCGAATTTCACCATCTACCATATCGGCTTCGAGCATGATTTCTGGTTTGGGCGGCACGTAGGAAATGGTGCTTTGCGGCCCTTCCGAAGCGGCATGGAACGAAATATCGTGCAGAGGGTCTTCACGCTCTTTGCCAAAGCTATAGGAGTAGTAGCTGCTTTCTTGGTTGTTGAAGGTAACGCACGGGCTGATGATGTCTAGCACAGCGATGCCTTTATGTGATAAGGCGGCTTTCAATACTTCTTTGACTTGTTTGGCGTTGCCTGCAAACAGGCGTGCTACAAAGGTGGCGCGCGAGGCCAGCGCTTCCATGCAAATATCAACGGGTAAATAGAGATTGGTGCCTTGTTTTTTGAGTTCTAGCCCTTTATCGGCAGTGGCAGAGAATTGGCCTTTGGTAAGACCATAGACGCCGTTGTTTTCAACAATGTAGACCATGTTGACATTGCGGCGCATAGCATGTTTGAATTGTCCCATGCCGATGCTAGCGCTGTCGCCATCACCAGAGACGCCCAACCCTTTGAGGCGATAATCGCCAAATAAGGCACCGGTTGCCAAGGAGGGCATGCGTCCGTGCAGGCTGTTAAAGCCAAAGGAACGGTTGAGGAAGTACGTGGGGCTTTTGCTTGAGCATCCAATGCCCGAAAATTTGACAATTTTTTCCGGTACAACGTTGGCTTCGTAACAGGCAGCAATAATTTGGTTGGCAATGGAGTTGTGGCCACAACCTTGGCACAAGGTGGTGGGATTGCCGCGGTAATCATTTTTGCTTAGGCCGACGGCGTTAACCTGCGCCGCCGCGCCGGCCATGGGGAGTGCTTCGCTCATATTATTTCTCCTCCTGTTCCAGAATGGCCGACCAAATCCACTGTGCCGTGGGGGGTAGGCCGTCGCTGTAGGCGATGGGAACCAGCCGCGTGGCATGTTGGGGGTGCTTGATGCTCAAGAGTTGTTGTAATTGTCCATCGCGGTTGATTTCTACAACATAGACGCGCTCGTGTTCGGCGATGAATTGGCTGACATCTTCGGTGAAAGGGATAGCCCGCAGACGCAGGTAATCGCTTTTTAGGCCGTGTTCTTGTTCCAGATAGGCGCGGGCTTCCTCTACCGCCGGGTCGGTGGAACCGAAGGCAATGATGCCGAATTTTGCACCATCTACTTTTTGGATGACAGCACGCGGCAGATATTGTTTGGCCGTTTCGTATTTCTTTTTCAGGCGTTCCATTTTTGCCACCCAAACATGGGGTTCTTCGGAGTAGCGCGCTTCGGGGGTGTGACCTGTGCCGCGTGTGAAGTAGGCGCTTGCCGGGTGTGTATTGCCCGGTAAAGTGCGGTAAGGGATGCCATCTCCGTCCACATCCCGATACCGGCCCCAGTCGCCTTTGAGTTGCTCTAGGTCTTCTTCCCATAGGACTTTGCCACGGTCCATAGGCACATTGGGATATTCGAACGGTTCGCTCATCCACTGGTTCATGCCAAAGTCGAGGTCTGAGAGGACGTAGACGGGGGTTTGCAAGCGCTCAGCAATATCGAAGGCGCGCCAACCGAATTCAAAGCACTCTTTGATGGAGCCGGGTAACAAAATGAGCGAATCGATGTCGCCGTGTCCCATATTGGCGACAAAGGCTACATCTCCCTGCGATGTGCGCGTGGGCAAACCTGTGCTTGGCCCCATGCGTTGCACATCCCAGATGACAAGCGGCACTTCGGCAAAGTAAGCCAAGCCAGCGTATTCGGTCATCAGGCTCATGCCTGGGCCGGAGGTGGAAGTCATGGCACGCAGGCCTGCCCAGCCGGCGCCAACACACATCCCGATTGCGGCGAGTTCATCTTCTGCCTGGACGACGGCGAAGGTGTTTTTGCCTTCGGGTGTGCGGCGTAGCATGGGAAGGTATTCGTTGAGTGATTCGGCCAGGCTGGAGGCCGGAGTGATGGGATACCACGAGGCGAATTGCACGCCACCGTAAATGGCACCGAGCGCGGCAGCGGTATTGCCATCCGCCATAATCAGGCCTTCGGTTTTGTTCATCGGCTCAACGTAGAATGGGTCGGTTTTGGTTAGATTGGCAGCGGCCCACTCGGCACCCGCTTTTACCATGCTCATGTTGAGCGCAATGGGTTTTTCCTTGTTCTTGAAATGGAATTTGAGCGCTAATTTGATTTTTTCAATATCTATACCAATCATGTGTGCCAGGATGCCCACATATACCATGTTGGCCACCAGGTCGCGCAGGTTGGCCGGGATTTCCGGGTTAGAGCGCACCAGTTGTTTGACCGGCATGGGGTAAATGCTGATGTCGGAACGGTTGATGGGCAACTTGATGTCGTCCGCATAGAAGAATGCACCGCCGGGCGCTACATCGGCCAGGTCGCGTGTGAACGAATTGGGGTTCATGGCCACCATGATTTCATGGCTGGCTCGCCGGGCGATAAACCCATCTTTGTTGACGCGAATGGTGTACCAGGTGGGTAATCCTTGAATATTCGATGGAAACAGATTCTTGCCCGAAACAGGAATTCCCATTTTGAACAAGGCGCGCAAGATGGTGTTGTTGGCGGTCGAACTTCCCGAACCGTTGGGTGTGCCGACCGTTATCGAAAAATCATTGACGATACGTTGGGTCATATCTCTCCTCTGACGTGTACTAGGCAGTTTTCCGGTTGCCTGTTTACCTGCTTATTTTCTCACTTCCCTGGGCGATGGTCGAGCAAATCCGCCAGCATATCTGCGTGTTCGACTAGGGCTTGGTAGCCGCTTTGGAAATCGCCGCTGCAAATTGAGTCCACCATGCGCTGGTGATAGCCCCATACTTCGCGCAGATAGGCATAGTCGGTAAAGACGTTTAGGCCGATGGACTCGTAGGCTTCCCAATAGGCCTCGAGAATGCCGCTAACGAAGGGATTTTCTAGCCGCCCGTAGATAATCAGGTGTAACTGTTTGTGTTCCTCGTGCGGAATTTGAATGGGGCGGCCGTTTAATTTTTCCCAGGCACGGGTTACGATGTGCTGTAATTTCTCGCGGTCTTCGGGGGTCAGTTTGGCGACTGCTTCATGCCAGTAGGCTGCTTCGACATGTTTGCGCAGGTCGGCAAAGCGTTGAAAGTTGGTTTCATCCAGCGCCATGGCGTAGCCCACGCTCTGCCGTACAGCAGGTAGAAAGGCATACGGCAGCCGGCGAATGCCCGTGCGCGGGCGCACATCTACCAGGCCAAGAGCGCGCGCTACTTCGAGTTGCTCACGCAGGCTGGCCACGCTGACGCCTAATTCTTCGCTCAGGGCGCTCAATGGCGGCAGACCGTTTTCAGCTTCGGCATGGGTGGCTAAGTAGCGCATGAATTCTGAAAGGTGGTTTGCGGCCATTGGATTACTTCGATAAATTTGATTAATCGGATTATTTATATGATTAATATATCATTGATGAGAAGGTTGGTCAATAGCGTTTTAAGGGTTGCAACTTAAGTCGTCGCGTACAGATTGCACCATCTGTGTGCTGTCTGGCACTTCGCGCGCTATGCGGCCCCAAAGCGCACACAATGTTGGGCGCAGAAACTCGCGCGAGACGCGGTATGTTTCACGGGTGAGGGTGCGTGCTTGTTTCCATTCGCCCAGGTGGGCGTAGGCTTCAATGAAGACGAAGTTTTCCAAGGGGTCGTTGGGGTAATCACCCAGGGCTTGTGCTTGCTGATGCAACGCGATAATGCTTTGCCAGTCTCTATTTTGGCGGGCAAGCTCGGCTTTGGAGAAGTAGTAGCACCAAGTGTGGGGACTTTCTGGTTGGTAGAATGCTGGCAGGCGTGCTGCAGGGGATTGCCGCACCAGGGCGGGGTTGCTGAGGAAGGCGGCCGCGCGCAAATTTGCGTCAAGCAGTTTGTTGAGGGGGTCAATTTCTGGGTCTAGGACGCGGACACAGCCAGGCGGGTTGAAATTTACGACAAGTATTTTGGAGGTGTTACCGTAAAATGTTGTTGCCAGGTAATTTTGGGCAAAGGAATGGCCAGGTTCTAGTTTGCCTGCCAGGGCGCGGCCTTCTTGTGCGCGGACGGTGACAAAATATAGAATATAGTTCATGCCCGGGTCCAGACGCTGCGGGTTGGACGATAGGGATGCGTTATAAATCCAGTTGAGCGGGCCGGAGAGTGAATTGTCGCTAAAGACCGTCAGGGGGAGGTCGTTGGTCAGGATGGTTGTGCCAGGCTCCAGCGAAGGTGCGCGCCATGTGAGCTGCCAAAAGAAAGCACGTTGTGTTTCCCAATCGCGTCGGTAGGTGGCGTTGGTTTGAAAGTGTTTGCCGACCGAAAAGCCAATGAACAGGGCCAGCAGGGTGAGTTGCAGGCGCGGGAAACGGGAGAGAAGCCCCAACAGGGCAGTCAGGATGAGGCTGGAACCGAGCATGAAGGAAAGTGTAAAGCGGTCGGCAGAGAAGTGAAGTTGGGGTAGGGTGCGCTCGCCCACTAACCAAAATGCGCCGCCACCCAACAGCCAGGCCAGCAGACCAAGCAGCAGCGTGCTGCGCAATTCGTGGCGCGTGAGAAATGCGGTGGGATGGTGACGAAAGTAAAGCCCAGTCAACAGGGTGGCGATTAAGGAGAGAGTATAGGCTCCGATGGTGGTGAACAGACCAAGCGTGGAGATATTCACCGGTTCGAAGGGGAAGAGCCAGGCTAAGGGTACGGTTGTCCAAAAGGCTTGGAGCATGTTCCAGAGCAGTTTTGCCATCCCCCACAAGAAATTGGCACGTAGGTCTTCGAGGGTTTGGTAGTTGTAACTGGCGTTTTGGTTGGTGAAGAAGAAGGCGCGCCAAGTAGTGATTAACAGGAAATTCAATAAGTACGGCAGGGCTGTTAACGCTACGCGGCGCAGCCGGGCTTTGAGCGGTGTATCCATTAAGAGCCACAAAAGTGCCAGGCGCAAAAATTCAAGAAAGTAGAAATACTCCATCGTCAAGAGATTGATGGCGGCGAACACCAAGGCCGGAATATGCCAACGCCAATTCTTTTTTTGGATGGCAAGCACGCTGAAATACAGAGAGAGCAAGAAGGCGTTGAGTACAATGTAGAAGTGGGTGTACATTAGCGCGATGAAATTTTGCCCAAGCGCGGGGTACACCAAGAAGAGCGCAGCAGTCCACAATGGCAGGCGCGATTGGGGAAGGAGGCGGCTGAACAATTGCCAGACCAGGATGGCGGTCAGCCAGCGCAGGGCAATCATCAGAATTTGCCAAATCCAGGGCTGTGGGCCGACAAGCGGCAAGGTCATCTGATAAATCATGCCCCAGAACGGGCGGCTGGTGGAGAAGGTTTGGGTGAGGGCGGCCGGGCCTAGGCGGTAGTAAATCCAGGTCCAGGGGGCTTCGTCCCAATAAAAGCCGCGCTCCCAAAAGAAGGGGGCGTAGGCGAGAAGTGACAGAAGGAAAAGAAAAGTGGCCGGATGAAGGGCAAAAGCGGATAGTCTGGAGCGCAGGGCCATGCTGGTTTCTCTTAGGGTAGGATGGACTAAATCATACCATGTCCCCCGCAAGACGATGAACCGCTTGCGATATAATCGGCGCGTGATGACGCCCCAAGAGATTCTCAAAACGGTTTTTGGTTATGATACGTTTCGTCCGCTGCAGCGCCAGGTGATAGAAAATGTGTTGGCGCGACGTGATAGTCTGGTGGTGATGCCCACCGGCGGTGGCAAGTCGCTCTGCTATCAGATTCCTGCTTTGATGTTTAGCGGATTGACGGTGGTCGTTTCGCCGCTGATTGCTCTGATGAAAGACCAGGTGGAGCAATTACAAGCCTATGGTATTCCGGCGCTGTATCTGAACTCGACTCTTTCGCCAGAAGCGTATGCTGCAAACATGGAACATATCCGCCGTGGGCAGGCCAAGCTGTTATACGTGGCGCCTGAGACGCTGCTCACGCCACGCTTGTTCAGTTTGTTAGATACACTCCAGGTGGATTTGTTGACGATTGATGAAGCACACTGTATTTCGGAATGGGGGCATGACTTTCGGCCTGAATATCGTCAATTGGTGGAAGTGCGTCGTCGGTATCCCAGGGCGGTTTGTTTGGCATTGACCGCCACGGCCACGCCGCGCGTGCGTGCCGATATTGTTCGCAGCCTGGGGTTTTCCCGTGCGAATGAATTTGTTGCTAGCTTTAACCGTGAAAATCTGTATATCCAAGTATCCCCAAAAACCGAACCACTGCGTCAAACGTTACGTTTCTTAGAGCGGTTCAAGGACCAATCGGGAATCATTTATTGTTTTTCACGCAAGCAGGTGGATGAGTTGGCGGCGGCCTTGGTGCAGAGAGGCTATTCCGTGCGGCCTTACCATGCTGGATTGGAGGACAGCGAACGCCGCCGCAACCAAGAAGACTTTATTCGTGACAATGTACAAATCATGGTTGCGACGATTGCGTTTGGGATGGGCATTAACAAGCCGAATGTGCGCTTTGTAATTCACTACGATTTGCCTAAAAGCATAGAGGGGTATTATCAGGAAATTGGCCGCGCTGGCCGTGATGGTTTACCGGCGCATTGTCTCTTGCTGTATAGCTATAGCGATGCGGCCAAACTTCGTTATTTCATTGATAAAAAGCAGGGGAATGAACGCCAGGTGGCAATGCAGCAGTTGAATGCTATGATGAAATATGCCGAAGACGAGCAGACCTGCCGCCGCAAACCGCTTTTGCAGTATTTTGGTGAACCTTATCTGGCTACCAAGTGCAACAACTGCGATAACTGTACCGCTGCGCCGCCTGTTTTGGCGGATGTGACCATCCCCGCTCAAAAGTTCCTATCCTGTGTCAAACGCACCGGCGAGCGATTTGGGGCAGGGCATGTGATTGATGTGCTGCGTGGCTCGAAAAGTGAGCGTATTTTACGGCTGGGGCATGACAAACTTTCAACCTATGGGATCGGTGCAGACCTAACCGAAAAGCAGTGGCTGTACTTGGCGCGACAGTTGCTTCAGATGGGCTATCTCAAACAGGATGAAGAATTTCGCACCCTTAGCCTAACCGAGAAAGCGCTGGAGGCTCTGAGAAAACGAAGCCCCATCTACGGGCAGTTACAGCCAGCGCAGGAATGCTCTCCCAGCAGGGAAATCCGCAAGTCGGAATTGGACTATAATCACGCCCTATTTGCTTTGTTACGACAAAAGCGCAAGGAAATGGCTGACCAAGCCGGTGTGCCGCCGTATGTGATTTTTTCTGATAAGACGTTGGTGGAAATGGCGGCGTATTATCCGCAGTCGCGTGAGAGTTTGCTCAAGATAAGCGGCGTGGGGATGGCCAAGTTGAATCAGTACGGGCCGGTGTTCTTGCAAGTGATTCGTGACTATTGCAGGAAGCACGGCTTGACGGAAAAAGAAACGCGCTCTGAAAAAACTGCCACACGCTCCAAGGAGGATGCTAAGCGGCGTTATATGTTGGTGGGCAAGACTTTTAATGATGGAGCCAGTTTGCAGCAGCTTGTAGAGCGCTTTCATCTCAGTCAGGAAAAAATTGTAGACGATTTGGTGCGTTATGCGACTGCCGGGCATCCCCTGCGTTTTGATGAGAGTTTGCGGGCTTTCGCAACGAGTACCCCTGCAGAGCAGAATCAGGTCTTTCAAGCCTTTGATGAACTTGGGGCGGCGTTTCTCAAGCCAATTTTTGAGAAATTTGCCGGCCGGGTCAGTTACGATGAACTGAGAATTTTACGCTTGCTGTATTTGAGCCAGAAAACCGTCTAAGTGCCCAGCCGATATTCCATGCGGTGCCGGTGATAGCGGCCTTCGGTAAACGTTTGAGTAATCCGAAAGCCGAATTTCGCATAAAGCGCTAGGGCAGGCAGGTTGTCAGTTTCAACACTCAGGGCGATGCTGGTGTAACCCGTTTTTTGCGCGCTTTCGGCAAAGGCGGTGAGCAATTTTGTGCCTAGGCCGTATCCCCGCGCTTGGGGGGCAACGCCGATGTAGGTTAATTCAATCTGGCCGGGTTGCAAGGTGTTGGCTTTTGAAGCAAAGAGAGTGGATTGAGCCAGTTGCAGTAAAACGCTAGGATGAGAAAAGGTTGCGGAGAGTATGTGTTTGGCAAACCAAGCGGCAGGGGAACGCAGCCGGGCCGTTAGTGAAGATGGGCAGGGAGAGCCGAGGCAGTAGCCCAGTAAATCGTTCTCGCCGCTTGAGGGCGGGAGCGCTGTACTCGGTAATGGATGCGAAGCGGTTGACCGCGCTACCAAGGCGATGACAGTGGGGTCAGCTTGGGCGAGTTGATAGTAGCGCAGCACGAAGGGTTTGCCCAGTTCGGTGAGCAGAGTCGGCATCGTAGCCAGGTGCAAGTCGGTTAGGGCGGGGAGTAGATTGGCGGGCAACTGGGAGAGATGGATGATTTCAGTCATGTTAAGCCAAGCCACGAATGAGAAAGGGGCCAAGGATACGGACGATAGGGGCTGGCAATCGCTTCCATGCGGCAATGGCAAGTTGGAATTTGGGGTTTTTCTGGTTAAGAGCAGGGAGTGGCGTGCCGGGTTTGAGCGCATACCAATAGGCCAGCGCCTGGCGTCGTGGCCGCCATTTCATTTTGAAGGTCTCATTGCCCGACCCAACCAGGCTGCGGCCAATGTCGTATACTTTGAATCCGCGTTGCGCGTATCGTTCGATCACTTTCCAATACAGAAATTCTCCGGCATAGTCGGTGCGATAGGCACGTAAGATGTTGGCATGTAAGTTGGTGACCGTGTGGCCATGCTGGATGAAAACCCCGGCGCCGGCTAGATTGCTGTTCGGTGCATAAAGCACAACAAATTCTAGTCTCTCGCCTAAAAATTCAGCCATTCGCTGTAGGTACAGTTTGGCGTGATAGGGCGAGCCCAGCTCGTGCATCGAACGTGCCAGGGCCTGGTAGGTGTCATCGAGCAGTTCCACTCCGCCAAACCGGATTTGAAATCCTTTTTTGAGTGATTTGCGAATGTGGTTGCGATGGTCGGATGAAAAGGTGCGCAAAAGGGATTCGGTGTCAGCCGTCAGATCAAGCAAGTAGGTGCAGTAGATGGGATGTTGTACCCAACCAGCCGGTGGGGTAGGGTCAGATGTCAGAAAGCGCAGGTTGACGTAATCGGTTCTTAAGTCTGTAGCAATCTGCTGGGCTGCCGCAAGCAATACATCGCGCGAGGTCTCATCCGCGTAGGCAAACCCGCCGTAAGAACCGAAAGGCGAGGTAACCAGGTAATTACCAAAAAGTGGGTGTCGGATGTGGGTTAGGGCGAGTAAGCCGGTGACTTGACCTTCTACTTCGGTCTCGAAGCGGTAAATGGGGAATTGATACACGCTGCGCACAAAATTTGACCAGGTATCGAGTGCGGTAAAGGTGGCCGGGTCGGTGAGGGCTGCGGGCCAGTTGGCAGGTTCATTGGGAGTGAGTTGGCGGAGGATGATGCTCATGGGCTATGGCTCCGTTTTACGCAGGCGAATTTCTTCGATGTAATCCAAGAGCGGAGAGACCGGGAAATGCCGGAGCAACGTTTTGAGAAAAGCCGATTTATCTAGCGTGAAGGGGAGTAAGAGGGGATGTGTGATAAGGTCTCGTCCTAGCAGGCGCACAAATTTTTCGGGCCGGACAATCTCGTATGGATGCAGGATGATGACCGGGCTTAAGCCTGCTTGCAATTCTTGTTCTAGGATTTTTAATATCAGGCTTGGCATCAGGCCAATCATGAAGCTAGAACCATACGGCACTTCGCCGGCAGCCAGCAAACGGGTGGAGAAATGGCGCGGGGCGTTGAGTTGGGTTGGGCGTTGGCGCAGGGAGAGTGTGCTAACCGGTAATTCCCAGATGCCATTTTTGCGATGTAAGTTGCCACTTGGGGCGTAGATTGAAGAACTGTAGAGAAAACCAGCCTGGTGCAGCAACGGATAGGCTGCTTCGCTGATGCCAACCATAGGGGCGCGGTAGCCTAGTACGTTGTACTGAGCGCGCCAACCGGCTGAGGCGTTTAGGTCTTGGTTGAGTTCCTTCTCATCTACCAGTGGACGATGAAATTGACAATGCAGGCCGAGTTCATGCCCGGCCGCCACGATTTTTTCGGGCACTTCGGGGTACCATTCAGCAATTTCGCCGACCAGGTAGATGCTGGTTCGGGCGCCGCCGAGCAAGTCAAGGAGGGGGTCGAGCGCCTGACGCGTAAAGCCGCCATCCAACGTGCGGCGCTGCAAGGAGTCGCGCAGTGCATCGTAGCGGCGCGTGAGGGCAAACCAGGGTTCATAATCTATACTGAGTAAAACGCGAGGCGATGGCATGGAGTAGGGTGAGTGTCTCAAGGAGTATTGGATGAATTGGTGATACGGAGCGGACGGAAGTATAACGCAAAACAAGCTGCCTGCTCATCTTGACGCAGCAGACAGCTTGTTCGAAGGTGCTTGACGTCTGATTTATTGCCCGTCTGGGACAATCCAGGTGCCGGTCTCACCTTGCAGGGCGCGGCCCAGGTTTTCGGGATTGGTGATGAGTGCTTTGCCGTGTGGCATGGCTTCGAGATACCAGATGATGGCTTGAATTTTGGGGGCCATCGAGCCTTTGGCAAAATGTGTGCCTTCGGCCAAGTAGCGTTTGGCTTCGGAGAGGGTCATTTTATCCACCCATTTCTGGTCGGGCTTGCCAAAGTTGAGCGCAACTTTTTCAACGGCGGTGGAGATGACGAATAGCTCGGCGCCGATTTCGCGCGCCAGCAGCGAGGAAGCGTAGTCTTTATCAATCACGGCGGCTACACCACGATAGTTGCCGTCACCAGGGTCAATCACCGGAATCCCGCCGCCGCCAACGGTCACAGTGATGATGCCTTGGTTGAGCAGGGTTTGCACTGTTTCGAGTTCCACAATCTCTTTGGGGAGCGGTGAGGCAACGACGCGCCGCCAGCCGCGTCCAGCGTCTTCAACGACATTCCAGCCCATTTCGGCCTGACGGCGTTTGGCTTCGGCTTCATCCATGAACCCACCGATGGGTTTGGTGGGGTTTTTGAAGGCTGGGTCGTCTTTGTCCACCAACACTTGCGTGATGACCGTGACGACCTTCTTTTTGATGCCGCGTTGATACAGAATATTTTGTAAATTTTGCTGTAGGGCATACCCAATGGCGCCCTGGCTATCTGCGCCGCATACATCCAGCGGCACTTCGTGCATGCCAGCCACTTTGGCCGCGATTTCCGAGCGGCGTAGGATGAAACCAACTTGCGGGCCATTGCCGTGACCAATGGCAACATCCCAACCTTGTTCAATCATGTCGGCAATGTGCATACAGGTCTCTTTAGCGGCTTCGTATTGGCTCTCGACGGTGACGTGTTTTTCGTCCTTGATGAGCGAATTGCCGCCGATGGCGATGACAGCGAGTTTTCTCTGGGTCATGGGGTCTCCTGGGGAAGATGAGGTTGAAAAAATTGTCAGACAAATTTTATCATGGTTGTTGCTGTGTAATACAGTGAATATTGCCTCCACCGAGTAAAATTTCCCGCGCCGGAATGCCAACAACGCGCCGCTCGGGGAGTAAGCGTTGCAGTGTTGTCAGGGCGGCGGCATCGTGTGGGTCGTCAAAGGTCGGCACAATCACCCCGCCGTTGCAGAAGTAAAAGTTGATGTATGAACCC
The DNA here is from genome assembly GCA_003130845.1 of Anaerolineae bacterium. Classification (GTDB taxonomy): domain Bacteria; phylum Chloroflexota; class Anaerolineae; order Anaerolineales; family Villigracilaceae; genus UBA5195. Next base: position 31,470 of record QEXW01000102.1, on the reverse strand, counting down.
GCCAGCCGCTCACCGGCGCGGCGAGGCAGGGCGCCGGCAACTGCATCTATGCCTTCGGCTTCTTCTGCTGTTAGGAAGAGCGGCCCAGGCTGGTGGATGGTGTGCACGGTGAGTTTGCGTCCTTTGGCATCCGTCTGTGAAAGTAGGTACTCTAATGCTTCAGCGGAGCGCTCGTATTGCGGGTCGCTTTTGTCCTCTGTCCAGGTCAGGGCGATTTCGCCTGGACGTAGGAAGCAAGCCAGGTTATCCACATGGCCGCTGGTTTCATCGTTGTACACACCGCGCGGAATCCATAAGACTTTTTCGATATTGAGATATTCCTTAAGGTAATTTTCAATGTCCTGTTGTGATAAGTGCGGGTTGCGCCCCGGACTGAGTAGACATTCTGCCGTGGTCAGGCAGGTGCCTTCGCCGTCCACGTGAATCGAGCCGCCTTCTAGCACCAGTGGTGCGCGGTAACGGTCTACTTGCTCGATTTCCAGCACTTTTTGCGCAATCATCTCGTCCAAATCCCAGGGAAAATATAGTCCGTTGTAAAGACCGCCCCAGGCGTTAAACATCCAATCTACACCGCGTGTTTGCCCCTGTGCATTGATGACAAACGTTGGGCCGCAGTCGCGCATCCAACTATCGTTGCTCGAAAGTTCAACCACGCGCACTTGTGGTGGCAGCATGGCGCGGGCGTTGGCGTATTGATTGTGATTGACTCCAACGGTCACCGGCTCGAATTGGGCAATGGCACACGCCACCGCGCTGAAAGCCTTTTGTGCGGGTTTGGCGCCTAAGCGCCAGGTATCGGGGCGCTGTGGCCAGAGCATCCAGGTTTGGCGGTGTGGACTGAATTCGGCCGGCATAAAGAAACCATCGGCACGGGGTGTAGAGGGAAGCGTTTGAGACATTTCCGTCCTCCTGCGAGCAAGAGTAAAATGGGGAAACTCCATTTTGTTTTGCGAGGTTCCGATGAAAAAACTTACCATTTCGCTTGTTCAAGTTCGTTGGCCGGGTTCTCGGCTGGCAATGCAGGAAATGTATCGCCGTAAAATTGCCGAAGCCTGTGCCTTAGGAGCGCAGCTGGTGTGCTTACAAGAGTTTACCATCTCTCCGTACTTTGCCAGCACGCTTGACCCAAGCGGTTTTGAATGGGCTGAGCCGTTGGAAGGAGGCCCCACGCACCAATTTTTGGGAGCCTTGGCGCGAGAGCATCGGGTTTATATCATCGGTAGCATTTTCGAGCGCGACGGTGCGCGTTATTGGGATACGGCCACCCTGTATGACCCGCAAGGGAATTTATATGGTTTTACGCGCAAGATTCATATTCCGCAGGGTGAGGGCTATCATGAAAACCACTTTTTTCGCGGTAGCGACCAATTTCCAATTCACCAAGTTTTGGGTGTGCGCATTGCCATCCCGACCTGTTATGACCAGTGGTTTCCAGAACTCTCTCGCTGTTATGCGTTGGAGGGTGCCGAGTTCATCTTCTATCCAACTGCCATTGGTTCCGAGCCGACCAGCCCGGCGACCGATACCTGCCAGGCCTGGCAGACGGTGATGCGCGGCCAGGCCATTGCAAGTGGTGTGTTTATTGCGGCGGCGAACCGTGTGGGGGTAGAAGGAGTGACATTTTACGGGTCAAGTTTTGTTTGCGACCCAGCGGGTCGTGTGATTGCGCAGGCCAGCCGCGAGCGGGAAGAAGTGATTAGCGCTACGTTGGACCCGCAGGCCATGACGGAATGGCGGCGTTTATTTCCCCTTTTGCAGCAGAGAAGACCCGAAGTCTACCAACGTTTGGTGGTACGCTAAAAAGGCTGACGTGGCTAGCGGCCCCCTCGGCGCTTATCTGTTTCGCAATCTTTCTAGCACCTGTATCAGTTCGTGCGGCAAAGGGGCTTCGAACAGGCGCGCTTTTGATTCGCCTGGCAAGGTGAGTTTGAGCCGCCAGGCGTGCAGAAAATGACGATGCAGGTCTAGGGATGGCTTGCGATAACCGTATGTAGTATCAGCAACAATGGGACAGCCAATGAAGGCGCAATGCAGGCGAATTTGGTGTGTGCGCCCCGTGAAAGGATGTACCTCCAGCAGGGTGTGACGTGGAAAACTTTCTAAAGTTTTATATTCACTGATTGCTTCACGCCCTTTTTCGGGTCTGACGATGGCCATTTTCTTGCGATCGTGCGGGTCGCGGCCAATTGGGGCTTCGATGCGCCCGGTAGGCGTAGGCGGCTTACCATCCACCAAGGCCAGGTATGTTTTTTCCACTTGGCGCGCTTTGAATTGCTCAGTCAGCCAGCGGTGGGCACGCTCGTTTTTGGCAATCACAATCACACCGCTGGTGTCTTTATCCAGCCGATGAACAATGCCCGGGCGTTCTTCCCCGCCAATGCCTTCAATTTCCGGGTCATGTCCTAACACGGCATGCACTAAGGTGCCGCTATCATGTCCTGCTGCAGGGTGTACTACCATCCCTGCGGGTTTGTTGAGTATCAGCAAGTCCTCGTTTTCAAACAGGATGGCCAGAGGAATCGCTTCGGGAATCAAGCCGCTGGGCTGGGGCGGGGGAATTCGTACCCGCAAATGTTCGCCACCTTCTAGTTTGATTCCGCCTTTGCGGGCTGTTTGTCCGTTGATTTCCACAAAACCATCGTCAATCAACCCCTGAATGCGCGCCCGTGAGAACTCTGGCAGGCAGGTTGTCAGGAATTTGTCTAACCGTTCTGGTTGCGGCCCTTTGAATCGAAAGGTTTCGACTCGGTCACTCACGCGTTTCCTCCGCCGAGGGTTGGGGCGAATGTTCTTCTGTGGGTTTGGTTTCGGCGCTAACGGGTTTTTGGAGTAGGATTTCTTTGTACCATACCCCTAAGAGCAAAATCAGAACACCAATCGTAATGCTCGAATCGGCCACGTTAAAAACGGGGAAAGCGCCTACCGAGATGAAATCGGTGACACGGCCATTAAATATCAGGCGGTCAATCACGTTACCGAGTGCGCCGCCCAGTTGCAGCCCCATAGCGAGACGCAGCCACCAATCTTCGGGGTGCACTTGCGGGTAGTAGTAGATAATCAATGCGGCGACTACGAATGCCAAGATTGTGAAGACCCAACCAAAACCCTGAAACATGCCAAAAGCGGCCCCTGTGTTGTACCAATGCACAAAGCGGGCGTATGGCTCTAGCCATTCCCATCCCTGGGGCAGCCAGGTGTGGCCAAGCGGAATGTGTGCCCGAACGAGCGCTTTGGTGAACTGGTCTAGCCCGATGACTATGCTTGTTGTCAAAAACAGGTTGAGATAAGTCAGAATAGAATTCAAACGACCTCCATAAAGTATAGACGTGCGCAAATTGTACCAGTGAATGCAAAGAATTCGCCCACCCGCACGGGTAGGCGAAGATAGGCACACATGGCAGAGTGGTTTTGAAAGAGCGGTATCACTCGATGGCTAGAATTTTTAAGCGGATGGTGCCGCCAGGGGTTTGGGCTTCGACCACATCACCGACGCGGTGGTCCATCAGGGCGCGGCCAATGGGCGACTCGTTGGAAATTTTTCCGGCACGGGGGTCGGCTTCTTTGGCGCCAACGATGTGATATTTTTCTGGCTCAAAGTCATCTTCCTGCACCGTGACCGTTACACCCACGCTAACCACATCTCTCGAAGCGGCATGTTCGATGATTTCCGCCGCAGAGAGAATGTACTCTAGTTCTTGGATGCGTCCCTCCAGGAAAGCTTGGTCTTCTTTGGCCTTATGGTAATCGGCATTTTCCGAAAGGTCACCCATTTGAATTGCTTCACGCAGGCGTTTGGCAAGGGCTTCGCGTTGCGGCCCTTTCAGGTCGGCCAGCTCCGCTTTTAGTCGTTCTGCGCCTTCGGCGGTCAGGTAGATGGGTTCGGGCATGTGTCCTCCTTAACAACGAAAATAAAACTCCGGGAAGTTTCCTGCTGCCCGGAGCGATTGAGGATGTGAATGACAGTTTTAGGGCTTCAGGAAGGGGTCAAACAAACGTTGATGTTCTTCAATTGCAAAGCGGTCGGTCATTCCGGCGATGTAATCGCAGATGGTACGTTCTAAGCCGCGCAGGGGGATTAATTTTTGGTATTGTGTGGGTAAGATGGCAGGTTCTTCGCGATAAGCGTTGAATAGATTGGTGATGATTTGTTCGGCTTTTACTTGCATGCGCATCACGCGGTAGTGGCGATACAGATTTTGATACAGAAAATCTTTTAATTCTCGATTGCGGCGGCGCATTTCGTCACTGAAGCCAACCACGTTATACTCAAGTTTTTGAATATCGAGCGGTGATTTGGCGCCGCTTTCTTTGAGTCGCTGGTCGGTTGCCTGGACCATATCGGTTACGAGCAGGCCAACCAAGTGGCGAATCATGCGGTGTCGTTCAATGTCATCGAGCAGAGGGCCGCGCCAGCCGAAAGTTTCTTTGAGAATTTCCCAGATGGCAATGCCTTCCAGCATGTGCGGGGTGATTAGGCCAGAGCGCAGGCCGTCATCCAGGTCGTGGGTGGTATAAGCCAGTTCATCGGCCACGTTGGCAATTTGTGTTTCTAAATTGCCGCGCAGTTCTGGGTTGAATTCACGTGCATCCGCGACATCATATTCCGATTCGTGCTTGACAATACCTTCACGCACTTCCCAGGTCAGGTTGAGGCCGGGAAATTCTGGATAGCGTTGTTCGAGTTCGGTGACGATGCGAAAGGATTGCCGGTTGTGGTCGAAGCCGCCAGCATCTTTCATCAACCGGTTGAGTGCGACTTCGCCAGAGTGACCAAAGGGCGAGTGGCCGAGGTCGTGCGCCAGGCAGATGGCTTCCACCAAGTCCTGATTGCCACCCAAGGCGCGAGCGAGTGTACGGCCAATTTGTGCCACTTCTAGGGTATGAGTCAGGCGGGTGCGGAAGTAATCGCCCTCGTAGTTGATAAAGACTTGCGTTTTGTATTCTAGCCGTCGAAAAGCAGTGGTGTGCAGAATGCGGTCGCGGTCACGCTGAAAGGAGGTGCGATATTCTGGCTCGCTATCGAGATACGCACGGCCTTGGCTGTTACGGCTGCGCATGCCATAAGGAGCCAGCGTTTTATCTTCTAGGTCTTCGAGCAGGGCGCGGTCGAAGTACATGTGTGCCTTTCGAGAGGGCGTAAGGGCAAAGAAGTAGGGCGAGTGGGGGTCGAACCCACACGGTGTTGCCACCGACAGATTTTAAGTCTGTTGCGTCTGCCGATTCCGCCATCGCCCCAGGGGACTTATATTGTAACCGAAGTGGAGTTTACGTCAAGCATCCGAGCTCAGACTTAGCGTGTATATCGTTTGGCTTTTACTTTGGGCGGGGGTGCATCGAGCGGAGTATAGCGTGGCGGGCCAAACATGCGGTAGATGACAGCGTAGATGACCGAAAGAATGCCCGAAAAGACGATGAGGAAGAGCACAAAGAACAGCAAAAACGCGCGCAGGTTGGGAATGCTGGAGATAAAGCCGGCTATCTCTTTGATGAGGGGCAAGGAGTAGAGAATCTCTGGCAGGCGAACTGTGCCGCGCAGTTCGTACATAAACGGCCAACCTTGTGTCAGCCCTATCTCAATGGCTACCATGGCCGCCGCCCAAGCCATAATTGGCACCAACACCATCATAATGCATCCGATTCCGCGCCAGGCAGGGTGGATGGTATAAGGCCGGACAAATTCTTTCTTCTGGTATGTCTGATATTTTTGGGGCATGTTTACCTCGCTTGCAATTTGGCTGCATCTTCGATGGCTTGTACAATCTTGTAATAGCCGGTGCAGCGGCATAAGTTACCGGTAATTGCTTGTTCAATTTCATCTCTGCTCGGGGCAGGGCGTTCTTCTAGCAGCTTGGCAGCCGACATCAGAAAGCCGGGCGTGCAGTAGCCACACTGGACGGCGCCGTCTTGGATAAATGCTTGTTGCACGGGATGTAATTGCTCGTCTGTGGCCAGCCCTTCGACCGTCACTATTTCGGCACCGTCGGCGCGCGGTGCAGGCACCATGCAGGCCATCACTGCCATTCCATCCAGGAATACAGTGCAGGCGCCGCACTCGCCCTCGGCACAGCCTTCCTTTGTCCCAATTAAGCCGGCCTCTTCACGCAACAGGCGCAGCAATGTCTTTTCAAAACCGGTGTGGAAGGCATACGCTTGGCCGTTAATTTTGGTGCGAATCACTGACCCTTGAGAGAAGGGCTGGCTTGAAAACCGGTTGTTTTCTGCGGGGTGTTCTCCCATTAAGGTGACCGGATGCTGCGGCATCCCCGCTTGTTCCTGTCCATCGCGCAACGACTTCAGTCCACGCATGGTGAACACCCGCACCATCTCGCGGCGGTAATCGGCCGAGGCGCGAATGTCGTCTATGGGGCGAGCCGCATTTTGTGTCAGCAGGGCGGCTTGGGCAATCACCTCCTCGGTCAGTTCCTTGCCAATCAGAAATGCTTCTGTTTCCTCTGCATGGATAATGGTCGGGGCAACGGCTCCAAGCGTGAGACTGGCTTGTTGGACTGTTTTTCCATGTAGGGTCAGCACGATGGCCAGGTTGACGACCGAAATGGCCTGGGCGCGGCGCAATGCAACTTTGATGAAGGTTCCTTTTTGGTTGGCTTCTAAGCCTTTGAACGAAATTTCAACCAACATTTCGTCGGGCTGCATGATTGTTTTCCGCACACCCATATAGAAATCGCGCAGTTTGACCTGGCGGCTGCCGCGCACCGATTGCAATGTAACACTCGCATCCAGCGCCATCAAGGGTGTAATCGTATCGTTGGCCGGTGAAGCGGTGATTAGATTGCCGGCAATCGTACCGCGATTGCGGATTTGGGGCGCGCCGACTTCCCAGGCAGCGCGCGCCAGGGGGTAGGCTTTCTCGCGAATCAGTTTGCTGGCTGCGCAGTGATTGTGCGTTACTAAGGCTCCTAAATGGATGAACCCATCTTCATCCAGGCTGATGCGGTCCAAGCCAGGGATGCGGCTTATGTCAATCACCGTTTCGATCCCAGGCCGCAAGCCACGTTCTAGTTCCAGTATCAAATCGGTACCGCCTGCAATCAGGCGTGCTGCAGCGCCTTTTTGGGCGAGAATTTGGGTTGCTTGCTCGATACTGACCGCATTGACATATTCTGTCCACATACGAGAGCCTCCTGTCGCCCAATTAAAGCACAGATTCGTTGGTTTTGCTACTCTCCGCCTGTGCCTGAATTGGTTTCAGGGATGTGTACGGTTTTTTCTTTGCCTAACTCAATCGAGCGTTCATACGCGGCCCAAATGGCGCGTGAGACGGCTGTGCGAAAGCCGGCTTTTTCTAGGTAATAGAGTGCTTGGGCGGTTGTGCCACCGGGCGATGTGACCTGATTGCGCAGGGCGGCTACGTGCACTTGGTCTTTGTGATTGCGTGCTTCAAAATAAGCCACCGACCCTTTGATGGTTTCTACCACGAGTTGTTCTGCCACCTGGCGTGAGAATCCCATGTGAACCCCGGCGTCAATCATCGCCTCCATAAACAGGAAGATATAGGCCGGTCCTGTGCCGGAGAGTGCCGTGGCCATGTCTAGGTAATTCTCATCGTCCACTTCGATTTCTTTGCCCAGCGCGCTCAGCAGTTGGCGTGCCAGTGTTTTTTGCGGTTCGGTTACTGCCGGTGATGGTATCCAAACGGTAATGCCTTGTCCAATTTGTGCAGGCGTGTTGGGCATGGAGCGTACCACCGCTTCGTGACTTAATCCATGAGAAATTTTGCTCATTTTGGCTCCAGCGACAATCGAAAGGACCAGCGCATGCGTTGGAATAGCGCCTCGTAACCCTTTAAGCACTTCTGTCAGACGTTGTGGCTTGACCGAAAGCACGACCAAATCGGCTTGTGATGCGGCTTCCCGGTTGTCTGTAAATGGGTGGGTGCCGTAGCGGTGTTGTAAATCGCTCACGCGCGCTGCATGAACATCAGCGGTGAGCAAATGCTCGGGTTGTGCCAATCCTTGGCGAAGCAGACCGGCAATCATCGCCTCGCCCATGGCGCCAGAACCGATAAATGCAATTTTTTTATTCAGCATGTTCTCCTCCAAAAAATGCGGGAGATGCCTCCCGCACATGAAATTCGCTCGCTGTCAATGAATTTTATTGGAAATAGCCTAATGCCAGGCGCAATCTCTCTTCTACATCATCGGGGGCATCTTTGGGAATGGATTGCAAGGCTGACTGCGCCTCAATGACTGAATAGCCGAGGGCGGTCAGTGCGGCCAGCACTTCCGAGTCGGTTTCCGACATCGCCGCCATTTTTTCCAGCCCGCTGACCGGTTTGAGCCGGTCTTTTAGGTAAAGGACCATTTTTTGAGCGGTTTTCTTCCCTACCCCTGGCACGCGGCTGAGTAAGTCGGGTTCTTCACTGAAGATGGCGCGCTGGACAGCCTCCAAATTGAGGGTTGAAAGCACCGAGAGCGCCACTTTCGGCCCCACACCATCTACGCCAAGCAAGGTAATGAATAATTGCCGGTCGGCAATGGTTTCAAATCCATAGAGCGAGAGTTCATTTTCGCGCACGATGAGATGGGTATGTAGCAGCACCATCTCACCTGCCTGAAACTTTGTTAGCAATGGCTTGGGGGTGAACACGCGTAGCCCCACACCGCCGACCTCAATCACGAGAGCGGTTTCTTCAATTTGTGTAATTTCACCGCGCAAGGTAGTAATCATAGGCAGGATTGTATCATGCTGTGCTTTTCTGTTCTGTCAAAACGTGCGCTGCGCTTTTGTCGCTAGGTGGGTGGCAGGGTTGGTGTGTGCTTAAAGGGGCGTGGCGTTTCTCACCTTCTTCCAATAGCGTTGTAACCCATCTGCACTCATCGAAAGTGGATTGGCCAGACGATAGGCCTGGATTTCTTCATCTGTTAGCCCGGCTGCTCGACCGCTGGCTTCCATCCAAGCGACGAATTTTTCACGCAGTTCCTCGGCAGAAGGGTCGGTAGGCATGGTTTCTAATAGCCAGCGTTCGACTTCATCTAAGCTTCGCAAAATTGCTTGCAGATGCCAGTCTACATCCTCGAAGATGCCAAAATGTGTCGGAGCAATGCGCCGAAAGCCGAGTTTTTGTAGGCGTAGGACACTTTCACGCCATTTTTCCAGGTGAAATTCTGGCGGGGGCATGGGTAAACGCATATAGCGATGGTTCGCAATGCGCACTGCGCCAATGTCGCCGCTGAAGCACAGGTCGTCGAATAGGTAAGCAAAGTGATGTTCGGCGTGTCCGGGTGTGTTGAGCGCTATCAACCGTAAGTGACCGATGGTAATTTCTTGGTTATCTTCTAGAACGGTGAGTTTTTCTGCGGGAACGGGCAGAAAATCGCCCCACAGTGGTTGCATCAAGTCGCCATAAATGCGGGTTGCACTGGCAAGCAGTTTTTCTGGGTTGAGCATGTGAGGCGCACCTACCGGATGAACGAAAATCTGTGCGCCTTGCCGAGCCAGGTATCCTGCCGCGCCAGCGTGGTCCAAGTGAATATGCGTTAGAAAAACGTGTGTGATGTCTTGTAGCCGGTAGCCATGCGCAGCCAATGCTTGGGTAAGTGCCGGAATGGTCGAGCCGGGGCCGGATTCTATCAAGACAATGCCGGTGCTATGTTTGAGCAAATACGAGGCAATCGCGTGTGGCTGACCTTGAAAGTTTAAGTCGAGAGGGATGACGAAATTATCTGCCAAGGGCGATTCTCCAATCCTTTGTGTAAATTTGCAAATCTCTGCAACGTGTCTGTCAGGTCGGTGCCTTTGTAGATTTTACAGAGTGGTAGGCTGCGTTTTTCTAGTTTGGTTGCTAAGGCCTCTGTGCTGGCTTTACCACCGAAGCTTTCTGCCATTAGCAAAAGAATCAAAGGGCGCAACCCGCGACGTTGGAGCAATTCTACCGCAAGCAGCACATCATCGCGGCCTGAAGGCGTAATGAGTACTGCACTAGAGCCAAGCGGCATACGCGGCGCTTGCAAATCCACCAGGCTGGCAAGCGAGAGTTCACCTGCTGCGTGCACAAAAGCCAGCGTTTCTAGGATTTTGCTTTCTTGGCGCTCACTGCGCTCGGCTGGAATGACGGTATAGACCGGGCCGTTGGTCACCAAACCGACCGCGCGGCGTTGCTGGATGAAATAGTGTGCCAGAGAGGCTGCTAAACATACGCTATATTCGAGCGTAGAGGCCGGAAGTTTAATTTTAGGGCGCCGAACGAACATCCAATCATTCCAGATTGGCGCTGGTTCATCGCTTTTCTCGGCATGAATGCCGCTTTGCGCATCCAGAAAAAGCCATAATTCGGCTTGTGGGTCTTGCTCAAATTCTTTAACCATCAATTGGCCACGCCGGGCGGTTGATGGCCAATGAATACGCTTGAGTGGGTCGCCGGTTGTGTATTCGCGCACACCGGCTGCGTGTGGGGTCACTTCATAGGCCTTGCGCTGAATGGCCTTGCCGCCAGGAAGCAGGCCAGGCGGCGAGGGAAAAGCACTGATGGGCAAAATGAGAGGTAAAACCAAAAGGGAATCTTCGGCAGGAAAGGTGCGACTCACCGTAAAAAAACCGAACGGGTCACCAGAACGCAGAACGGTTGGCCCGAGGGGGAATGCACCACGCCGCGTAAGCCAGGTGCGTGCCAGATAGGTACGCGTCTCTCCGGCCGAAAGCATGGTTACTACGCGTGAGCCGGCCGCTTGTGGCAGAGAGGAGCGATTTTCTACTTCTAAAAACAAGCGGGGTAAGCCTGAAGCATTGGAAATCTCAAACGTTTCTTCAAAAATATCCCCTACACTGGCCCGCAGGGAACGCGCTTTGCGTAGGATGCCTACGCGCCACAGTGAAATCTTGGCCCATAGCCAGGCAGAAAGCAAGAGCAACGCGCTTAAATAGACTAGCCGGACATATAACGCTGCCCCTGTGGCGGCCATTCCAAGACCGCCGATGAGGAGGGTGATGAAGAATATGAGCCAGCCCGTGTGGCGTTGTCGCATGTTAGGTCGTGAAGCTGCCGCCCGGAACCGGCACGGCCAGCACAATTTCTTGTACAATGCGCTCAGCGGTCACTTCGCGCAGCCGGGCTGCTGGGCTGACGATGATGCGGTGTGCCAGAATGGATTGCGCCAGCGCTTTGATGTCATCGGGTAGGACATAGTTGCGTCCATTGAGAGCGGCGCGTGCTTGCCCTGCACGAAAGAGCGCTAGTGACCCGCGTGGACTGGCGCCCAAATACACATCGGCGCTATTACGGGTGCGGTGCGTCAGTTCTACAATATATCGCTTGACAGGTGGCGCAACATAGATGGCTTTCACCGCCTCGGCAGCCGCCAATACCTCTTCAGCCGAATAGACGGGAGCAATGTTTTCGATGGGGTGCCGTAACTGCTGACCTTCCAAGACAGCAATTTCATCCGATAGATTGGGATACCCCAGCCGTACGCGTAACAAAAACCGGTCGAGTTGTGCTTCGGGCAGGGGGAATGTGCCTTCGTATTCAATCGGGTTCTGGGTCGCCAACACCAGGAACGGACGCGGTAGGGGATGGGTGACACCATCTATCGTCACTTGCCGTTCCTCCATTGCTTCTAGCAATGCGGCTTGGGTTTTGGGCGTAGCGCGGTTGATTTCGTCAGCCAAAATAACCTGTCCAAAAATAGGGCCTGGGCGGAATTCGAACTGACGCGTCTCCTGGTTGAAAATGGAAACACCCGTTAAGTCTGAAGGAAGCATATCGGGTGTGAACTGCACTCGATTGAATGAGCATCCAACCGACTTGGCAATGGCGCGTGCCATCATGGTCTTCCCCACGCCCGGCACATCTTCGATGAGAACGTGCCCTTGGCAGAGTAGGCCAATGACCACCAGTTCGAGGGCATTCCGTTTGCCTACAATCACTTTTTCTAGGTTTTCCAGCAGATTGGCACCAAAAGAAGAGATGTCCATTTCGGCATTCTTTCACATGACGCTGAGCAACGTTTGCCGTTGTTCTACACTTTCACCTGGTCGAACACGGATGCGGTGCACGGTTCCATCGCGAGGCGATTTCAATTCGTTTTGCATTTTCATTGATTCGAGGATGAGCAATACTTGGCCTTTCTTAATCGTTTGACCTTCTTCGACCGGCACGCTCACCACTAAGCCTGGCATCGGCGCTTTGAGGTGAAACTCTCCTGTTTCGGCGCGCGCTCCGCCGGCGGTTTTCAGTCGTTTTTCGCGTTCATCTTCTACTGTGGCTTTGTATTGTTGGCCGTGTAACAAGACCTGCCACTCTTTTTCTTCAGGGTAGATGTAGGCCTCGTAGGATTTGCCACCGAGAAGAAGCGAGTAAACCGGTTGACCGTTTACCGAGACCAAATCTACTTCCAGCACTTGGTCATTTAAGCGAATGTGCTTCTCGTCTACAATTTCGATGTTATATTCTTTGCCTTCGATCGTGGTCACATATTTCATTTTGGCCTCGCTTCAAACGGTTGCTCGTCTCACCGGTGCATTCGTTCCCATCGTCCCACCCATTTCCAGTTAGAAGTATCACGCTCATTGCGCTGCACGAACTGTGCGGCTCGCTCAGTCTCACGGTGTGCGGCAAGTGTTGCTAATACGGCAGCGATTTCCATCATGGCAGGGTCGCGTTCTTCCTGAATGGCAAAACGTTCTTCCACAAAGCGTGTGTCATATTGCCCGCCCATAAAGCGGTGACTGTCCATGAGCGTTTGGTGGAAAGGAATGTTTGTGCGTACGCCCACAATGCGGTACTCTTCCAGAGCGCGTCGCATGCGCAGAATGGCTTGGGCGCGGGTTTCACCCCATACGATCAGTTTTGAAATCATCGGGTCGTAGAAGGGGGTAATTTCAAAGCCAGGATAAACGCCTGTATCTACCCGTACACCTGGTCCGGTTGGTAACAAACTGTGGGTGATGCGCCCGGTAGAGGGCATAAAGTTGTTATACGGGTCTTCCGCATTGATTCGGCACTCGATGGCTGCGCCGTTGAAGCGAATGTCTTCTTGTTGATATTGTAAGGGGCGCCCGCGCGCAATGCGAATTTGCTCTTTGACAATATCTACCCCTGTGACCATTTCGGTGACAGGATGTTCGACTTGCAAGCGGGTGTTCATCTCCAGAAAATAGAAATTGCGGTCTTTATCTACCAGAAATTCAATTGTCCCAGCGTTGACGTAGTCTACGGCTTGGGCCGCTTTGACGGCTACGGCGCCCATTCGCTGGCGCAGATCCTCGTCCATAATCGGAGACGGCGCTTCTTCAACCAGTTTCTGGTGACGGCGCTGAATGGAGCAATCGCGTTCGCCTAGGTGAATCACGTTGCCGTGTGCATCGGCCAAGATTTGGATTTCGATATGCCGCGCGCCGGTGACGAGTTTTTCCAAATACACGTTGCCATCACCAAAGGCCGATTCGGCTTCTCGGCGCGCCGCTTTTAGCAGGTCGGGCATCTCTTCCAGGGTGCGCACTTCGCGCATTCCCTTGCCGCCTCCGCCGGCGGTGGCCTTAATCAATAACGGAAAACCAATTTTTGGAGCAATCGCTACTAGGTCGTCATCGCTCAGGTTGCCCACATCTTCTGTGCCTGGTACAACTGGTACCCCGGCTTTGCGGACCGTCTCGCGGGCGGTCATTTTATCGCCCATCGCTGCAATCGAAGAGGGTTTGGGCCCGATGAAGGTGATACCATTGTCCGCACAGGCTGCTGCAAACTCCTCGCGCTCGGCTAAGAAGCCATAGCCAGGGTGAATGGCATCTGCGCCGGCTTTGCGGGCAATTTCCAAAATTTTATCCATCCGCAGGTAGGATTCCCGCGAGGGCGCCGGCCCGAGCAAGTAGGCTTCATCAGCTAGGCGGACATGGAGCGCCTGGCGGTCGGCCTCCGAAAAGACAGCGACTGTTTCCAGCCCTACTTCTCGGCAGGCGCGGATGACCCGTACCGCAATTTCTCCGCGATTGGCAATCAGAACTTTTTTGAACATGGAAACTCCATCACGAAAGGATGCGAGATCAATATCGAGTGATACATGGGAGAGGAATGACCCAGGCTGATTGATATTCTGTATTTACAGTGGAATGTTGCCGTGTTTCTTGGCCGGGTTAGAGTCGCGCTTGTTTTGGAGCATTTCCAGGGCGTTAATCAGGCGCGGACGGGTTTCTTTGGGTTCGATAACATCGTCAATATAACCGCGTTCGGCTGCGACATACGGGTTAGCAAATTTCTCACGATATTCTGCCACCAGTTCATTTTTGCGCGTCAGTGGGTCTTCTGCTTTTTCCAGCTCGCGGCGAAAAACGATGCTCACCGCACCATCTGGACCCATGACGGCAATTTCGGCGGTTGGCCAAGCAAAATTGACATCTCCCCGAATATGTTTGCTCGACATAACGCAGTAAGCGCCGCCATAGGCTTTGCGGGTGATGACGGTTAGTTTCGGCACGGTCGCTTCGCAGTAGGCGTACAGCAGTTTGGCGCCTGAGCGGATAATCCCGCCATGTTCCTGCACTGTGCCGGGTAGGAAGCCTGGCACGTCCTCGAAGGTTACAATCGGAATGTTGAATGCATCGCAGAAGCGGATGAAGCGCGCTGCTTTTTCGCTGGCGTCAATATCTAACACGCCTGCCAGAACTGCCGGTTGGTTGGCGACAATCCCCACCGAATGGCCCCCCAGCCGCGCAAAGCCAACGACCACGTTCATCGCGTAGTTTTCATGAATTTCGAAGAACTCACCGTTATCAACAATCCGGCGAATCACTTCTTTCATGTCGTAGGGCTTCACCGCGTCATCGGGGATAAGCGTGTCGAGCGTTTCATCCATCCGCAGCGGGTCGTCGCCTGTGTTAACATAGGGCGGATCTTCCATGTTGTTTTGGGGAATGTAGCCGATGAGCTTGCGAATGAGATAGAGTGTATCAGCCTCGCTGTCAGCGGCTACGTGACAGACGCCTGATTTTTCCGAATGGACGCTGGCGCCGCCTAATTCTTCTTGTGTCACTTCTTCGTGCGTCACCGCTTTGACCACATCGGGACCGGTGACAAACATGTATGAAGAGTTGCGCACCATGAAGATAAAATCGGTCAGCGCCGGAGAATATACTGCTCCGCCAGCGCATGGTCCCATGATGGCTGAAATTTGTGGGATGACTCCGCTGGCAAGGGTGTTGCGCAGGAAAATATCGGCATAGCCGCCCAGCGAAACCACCCCTTCTTGAATGCGTGCGCCGCCTGAATCGTTGAGACCGATGACGGGAGCGCCGTTTTTCATGGCCATATCCAGGATTTTGACGACTTTTTCGGCATGGACTTCACCTAGTGAGCCGCCAAACACGGTGAAATCTTGTGAAAAGACGTACACTAAGCGTCCGTCAATCGTTCCCCAGCCGGTGACCACGCTGTCGGAGGGGTATTTTTGTTTATCCAAGCCGAAATCATGTGTGCGGTGGACGACAAATGCATCAATTTCTCGGAAAGAGCCTTTGTCTAGCAATAAATCAATTCGTTCCCGTGCCGTCAATTTTCCGCGTTTGTGCTGGGCTTCAATCCGTTCCGCTCCGCCACCCATCCGTGCGCGTGCTTTGCGTTCACGCAGCGCTTGAATGCGGGCATTTGCTAGAGGTTGTGCGGTATTCGTGTCACTCATTCATCTCTCCTTGAGGATGTTTGTCATTCGTCAACGCTGCAATTTTGGGTTTTTTGCGCCACTTTCTCATCGCTCTTGTTCAAAGAACGATTTTGCCCAAACGATGCCAAGAATAAAGAGAGCCAATAGCAGTGTAGAAACTGCACTTGCAAAGATGAAATTAGGCGCAGGCGAGCTTTGGACGAATAGTCGGTCGAGCCAGTACCAAGTGAAGTATAGCCCCGCCAGCACTAGACTGCTCCAAAAAGCAGAGCGTTTTCTCGTCCACAGCACATACGCCAACCACATGCCTGCCATCGTCCATACGAGACCTGTGGCCATTATATAGGCGGGTGATGCGCCAAATTCTCTCAAGATGTTCCAGTTTGCTATCGCACCATAGGTGCGCATGGCATTCCAGGCCGTGATAGATAACACGAATACCGATACGATAGTTACGCGGAGGGGGCGTTCTGAAATCATTCGGATGCGGTCCTGTTTGGTCCTAGCGTTCACTCTGCTTTCTTGGGGTAAAACTTGAGTAGTTCTTTTTGCCCGTATTTGGGTGCGCCTGGCACGGGGATGAACTGTTCTTCTTGGAACTGCTGGTCGTATGGTGGGCTATGTGTGATGATATACAAATTGGCAAAAACGTAGTCTAGCCCCATTTCCTCTAGGTAGCGAGAAGCCTGCCCCGCTTTGAGCGCCTGAAAATAGGCGTATGAATTAATTAAGCCATCCATGTTGACGATGGTGCGGTTGCGAATAAAGTACCCAACACTTCCACCGCCCGTCAGACCAATGGTTGCACCTTCTTCGGTATAGCCTTCCAAGATAGTGAGCATATCCAGGTAAGGTTGTCCCTCATACGGGCTGTGGTAGGGCATGCGGCGGATAATGGTGCTGGAAAAGTTGTAAGCGAGTAGTATGCTGAGAACTCCCGTTAAACCCCAAACTGTCATTTTCACTGCCTGTTGCTTGGGTAATCGGTCAATCAAACTACGCAACGCCAATATGCCTGCGAGCACCAATGAGACCATCTGCGTTGTCCAATACCATTCGTGCGAAGCGGCATAGCCCATTGCGGCGTACAGGAAGCCATGAATATAGGCACTCAAAAAGAGCGGAATAAAGCCGGTTTGGAAGAAGCGCGGCAAACTACGGGCTCGGTTGGTTAGGATGAGCAGGGTCCAGAGGGCAAGTAACGCGATGAGGGCAGTCCAATACCAGGTGTTGAGCGTTGCTTCGTCCGGCGCGTTGGCTTGCAGCCAGGTGTAGAGTGGCTGGGTGAGCAGGCCCCAACTCTGGGAGTGAGTGGGATCGAGAGTGTAAACATCCAAGATAGTTTTTGCGCCGCCACCATAGGCATTTCCGGGCAACGTACCCCACCATCGTTTGATTTGCCCGCTGACCGGCATAAATGTGTTGAACAGCAAATAGTTGATGAGCATGTAGGTGAGCAGGCCGCCGGCCAGAATGCCGTAATACAAAAATCCTGCGTGTAGCCAATTAGGGATACGTGCCAATTGATGTTTTATCCCTTCCCAAAAAGAAAGATGGGATGGCGCTTCTTCCGAACGCAGAGAAATTGTTCGCAAGATGAGACGTGTTGCAAGTGTCAGCACGAACATGATGCCCCAATAGAGCAGGGGAACTGCGCGAGGCATTTGGGCCAGGCCAAGAGCGCGCAGCAACAACATCACAGATGCTGCCGCGATTGCGGTTAGTGTGATTCCCAGCAGAGTTCGCGTGACTATCTGACGGATGCTCTGTGTTTTGGGGTGTTCATATAGGCCGATAAGATAAAAAATGACCGCCTGAAAGACAAAGGTGATAGCGCTCATTACAATGGCAGAATCGTCAAACACTATCATATACAGTTTCAGACCGGCTCGTTGCATATAGGCGGTGACAATGCTGCCAAAAACCAGGACGAAATCAAGCGGGACGAGATAACGAAGGGGGGTGCGCCGAAAGACTATCCATACACCGGCGATAAGCACCAGGTAGATTCCATCTAGACGACTGAAGAGAACAAACAAAGCAACCAAGGCCAGTTTGATGTAATCTTTGCTGTCCAGAGTTTCTTTTTGTTCTAGGACTTGCATGAGGCGCAGGAGCAATAACACAGACAGCGCGACTAGCCCGGTTTCTAGCCCTTGCTGGGTGATGGTGGCGTGGATGTGCATATCCAGCCCCCAATAGGCGGCGGCCAGCATCGCTAAGGGTTCCCCAACAGGTTTTTTGAGCAAGCGAAAGAGCAGAATAGAGGCGATGACACTGAAAATTGCCATGACGACCAGTAAAACCCGTAGAGGTAGAATCAGGTCAAAACGCGCTAGGGCAAAAATCGGGACACACACCAGCGTCCAAAGAGGGTGATAGCCATTGGTCGGGTTAATTCCATCAAAGGTTGAGCCGCGTCCTTCGCTGATATTTTGCGCCACTTTGAAGTAGTAATAGGCATCATCGCGCACAAACCAGCGCATCGAGAAGTTGTGTGGGGCTGAAAAAGCCGCATAGAGATGCACGCTCATCACGACGAAGATGAGCGTTAATTCAAACCAGTGAAAGCGTTTTAGGAAAGCCAAAAGAACCTCGGTGTTTCAGGGGTTGAAATTTGTAGGGATGTTCATGGATAAGTATCAGACGAGCTGTAACGCCAGGGGTTGCTAGATTTGCAGCGTAATTTTACCCAGTTGCATGCCGCTTTCTAGCCGTTGATGTGCCTGGCGTGCTTCATGCAGAGCAAAGGTCTGGTCGAGCGCGATGGGCAGTTGATTGGTTGTTACCAACTGCATAACTTGTTCAAAGTCGCGCAAGGTGCCCATTGTGGAACCAAGCAGGCTCAAATGTTTGCCGAAAATAAAGCGGTTGTCAATTTCAAACTTTGCTCCGCCGGTGTTGCCAACGGTGAGAATTCTGCCGCCTTTGCGTGCGGCACGGAAGGAGAGGGGGAACGTCGTGCCGACATTGTCTACGACCACATCGGCGCCTTGTTTGTTGGTTGCCTCGAAAACGGCTTTGTGCCACTCTGGCTGCTGAGTGCGGTTAATTAAGACATCTGCGCCAAGCGATTCGGCCAGTTGGAGTTTATTCGCATCGGACCCAATCACAATGACCCGCGCTCCCAAGTATTTTGCAATGGCGATACTGGCTGTGTTGACTCCACCTGAAGCGCCGACAATCACAACCGTTTCACCCGCTTGTAGGTTGCCGCGCGTGACGAGCGAATGCCAGGCGGTCAGATACACTAATCCTGCGGCAGCGGCTTTATGAAAGTCGAACTCGGCCGGCAAGCGGAACAACTGACGGGGTGGCAGGGCAATGTATTCGCAATAGGTTCCGCGGCGGGTTTCACCCAGCAGGCCCCAGCGGGCGCATAGGTTATCCTTTCCGGCGCGACACATTTCGCAATCCCCACAGCCGAGATTGGCGTTGATGACAACCCGTTCTCCGATTTGCCAGCCGCTGACACCATCCCCAAGCGCAGCGATTTCTCCGGCACCATCGGCGCCAGGGATGTGTGGGTATTCTAGCCGAATGCCTGGCCAACCGTTGCGCACCCATAGGTCGAGCCGATTCAGGGCGGCGGCGCGCAAGCGAATCAGCACTTCGCCTGGTCCAGGGACAGGGGTGGGAAAATCGGCGTACTCCAGAACTTCGGGGCCGCCGTGTTGATGGAAGAGAATGGCTTTCATCGGAACTGAATCTCCCGAACGTGAACCTGGGCGATTTCGCCCTGATTGTTGTCTTTGATAAAAAGAACGATGTGGTCAAATTGCGCTGGCCCGTTTTCGAAGCGAATGGTGACAGTTGGGTCGTCGGGCAGGTCTTTGTAGTTTATGCTATATTCGACTGGATTTTTCTCTCCCAGCGGGTACACCAACACCAACACATCGAAATCGCGCATTGAGCCGGTGGTCAGAATCAGCTCGGTGGCATTAATTGGCTGGCTAAAGAAAAATTCATATAAGATAGGGTTAGCGCGTTCGCCACGCGCCAGGGTTTCTGGGTCTCCATCCAGCACATCTTGCAGTCTCCCGCCACTCAGCTGAGAGTGCCGGATGCGCACGCTTTGTCCCATCCATTCGACTGTCTGTTCGACCGGTGTGCGGCGCTGTAGGTCTTCTTCGGCCAAGAGTTGGCGAATGTTTTCAGAGAGGCGGGCAGTGAATACGTAAAAACCGATTTCGCCGTTGGGGTAGGGAATGGTGGTGTGTATAGTTATTTGGGTGAATTTCGGGTCGGCTTTGATTTTCTCAAATTCTAGCCAGGTTGCTACGAAGTAATCATGTTCACTGAAAGGAGATTCCGGGCGGATAAAGTCGTATACCTGTCCAAGCGCTACACGCGATTGGAATTCACGCGGCACAAAGAAGCTGACGAAGTGTTCTGCGCCGTTGGCCCAAGAGGGCGTGATATAGAAGCGCGCCTGGGGGTCTTTTTGCAGGGTGGGAACAACCGTGTCTTGGTAGATTTGTTTTGCGCCGTATTGCATGCCATACAGTCCATAATCGGTGTACCAGGTCGGCCCATTGCGCAGGGCATCGGTCAACATGGCCAGATTGAGGGATACGAGCGGCACGAAGACCAGCAGCGAGAGCAAATTTTGAGAGAGGGGCTTTGGCTCTAAGCGCTTTGAGAGTGATTCCACGGCTGTCAGCATTCCATCCATCCCTAGAGCAGCCAGTACACTGACGGGGATGACAAATACCAAAGCGCGGGTGATGCCGATTTCTGCCAAGGCTGCACCGGCGGGCGAGGCCAGCGCCGCAAGTAAGACGACTCGGCTGGCGGATGAGCGCCGGCGCCAAAGTGCTAGGCATAGGCCGGTCAGCAAAAAGGGGGCAAACCACAAGGAGATATGTCCATACCCGCGCATTTGATGACGTGCCATGTCCGGCGAGTCAAAAAACCAGTAACTTGGGCTAAGGCCACGCAGGTATTCGCTGATAAAGCGCGCCAATTTGTCAGAAAGTGGAGTTGGTTGCACCCAGTATGAACCAAGGGAGCGCAAGTGGTCAAGCGGTGCGTACTCGACTGTTAACCGGAAGCGCAGATAGGGCAAGGCAAACAAAGCTAGAATTCCAAGGGCCTTGAGCAGGGTCTCGCGCTGTTTCCAGTGATAGGGTAAGTCGTTCAAAAACAGCAAGATGCCGGTCACAGCCAGTACAAGCTGCCCTGGGCTATAGGAATAGAAGGCCAAGCCGGCGAACACAACTGCCCAATAGACTTGCTGCGGATTGCGCAGGCGGTAAACCAGGTAAAAGTACAGAAAAGCGGCATAAAACGAGACGAAAAGCACGGTTTCGAAGGCGGTGCGTGAGTGCAAAAACCAGGCCGGAACAATCGAAAGCAAGAGCGTTCCGAGCCACCAACGTTTTGCGCCCAAAAAATCTCGCAAAATCAACCCAACCGAGACCGCGGCCAGCAAGGTGATAAGTACCGAAGTGGCGCGTGTGACGAAGATGGACTTTCCGAACAGCAGGTAGGGGATGACTTGCAGATATACACTGGTGCTTAAGTTGAAGTATAGGCCGTTTTGAAAGTAGGTGGGCAGGAAGATGCCGCGCGGACCTCGCAACCCATCTCGTATTAGGTCGGCAGCGGTTGTCGTTTGGATGGCTTCATCGCCAAAGAAATAGATTGGAAAATCGGTCAGGCCAATTAGCCGTGTTAGCAAGTAGGTGCATAGTGCGAACCCAAACAGCCAAACCGCGAGCTTTTCGGCGGGCATAGCCAACAGGCTGTGCAGACCAGATTGCAAATTGGGGAGCGGTAACCGCTTTAGGGGATACAGGTTTGGAGAGGGCAATTTCCAAGTTTTGTGGCCAATCGAAGCGCGACCTTGTTTGTCGGTAGAGATGGTGATGTGGAGCACACTTTGAGGCGGGATTTCTGCCTGGATGCGGATGTGTGCTACGTTTTGCCCGGCGGGAATCTCATATTCGGCTGTGATTTGACTGCCTGTTGTTGTCAGAGGAGATGACATTTCACTTGCTCGCGCTTGCTCTTGAGAATCTAGCCCGTCTGGTTGGGTAGGTGGTTCTTGTGAGACGCGCTTCCAAAATGAGAACAGTTTGTTCTGTATCTGTTGGAGCCAAGCTGTTATTTGCTGGCGGAATGGGCGCAGTGTATGCTCTGCCGATAAGTGACTTGTTTTGCGGCGGGCGAGCAACAACAAGTAATCCAAGGCGGCCATGCTTAGCAGTGTAACCAGCAGTGTGATGAGGTATTCTGTCGTCATGGCACAAAGGATTGTAACTGTTCTTTGCTTAGTTTGTAAGCGAAATAGAGCGGATATTCCGGTTGATTGCGTCGGTGTTCGGCAATCCACTGCCCTCCTGGAAGCCAGGCGGCGATTTGACGCAATTCCGCTTCTCTGGCTGGGATGGCAAGAAAAAGCGCATCTTGATCGCGCGGCAAAGAGGCCAACGTCTCGCGTGTTACCTGGTTAAAGTCATATTTTTCAATTTCTGGGGCAAAGTATCCAAAGTTGCCGTAGTGAACACGAGTCATGGGTTCGCCAATCAGGAACAGTCGTCCGTTTTTGGGTAGTGAGCGGATGAGCGTTCGCGATTCGTAGGTGATTTCGTTGTTCAGGTCCTCAAAAAAATGACCCTGACGATATTCTACAAAGTAAAAATGTGTGTCTTGATAGAGGTTGAAGGCCAGGAAGGCCGTCAACAAGAGTGGGGCCAAGCGCCGTGTGAATTGGCTGAGATTGCCCAGCAGCTGAGTAATCGTTACAATCCCCAAGGCAACCAGCAGGGCGGCTGCTGGTGCGCTTCCTAGCATCCGTTGGTTGCTTGGCGGTCCAACGGTCAGGGTTGAACCAAGTACCAGCGGTGCAAAGAACCAGGCCAGCACACCCAGAAAGCGGACATCATAAAATTTCCAGATTGCAATGGTCAAACCGAGCATGAGAAAGAGCGCCGCGACGGGTGTGAAATATGCTCGCGGGGTGCTGAAGAATTGGAACGGTCCATCGGTATTGATGAAGACCAATGCTGATTTGAAAAATTGCACTGTCAATACTTGTGCTGCGTTCAGGCCGGTGAAGTTCATTTCTTCTTGCAGCCGGTTGTTTTGCAACAAACCAACGCTATCCAGGCGCTGATTAAATTCTTTGTTGCTCTGGTATGTTCCCATGAGCGGGGCAACCGTGAGTAGAGCCACAACCAAACCAGCCACTAGGTTGCGCCACTGTGTACGCAGCAGGCCGTGTTGAGTCAGTGCCGCCCAAGTCCACATGAGCAGTCCAAGCACCGGCGCCACGCGGCTGCCGGGGTAAGTATAAAAGCACAAGCCAGAAACAATGCCTGCCAGCAGATACCATCCTACTGTCCCGGAACGGATTCCGCGCCATACCAACCAGAGGACGAGTGCCGAGGTGAGTGAATCGGCTATGTTATCTACTCCCAGCCTGCTAAAGTGAACATGATATGGCAAAGCGGCTAACACCATCGAAGCAACGAACGCCATAGATTTGCCGAACATCTCACGAGCCAAGAGATAGGGAAACAGAACCGCCAGCGTCCCGCTGAGGACGCTCACCAAGCGTACAGGCAGAGCATTTTCGTTGCCCAAAACACCTACGCTGAGCGCATAGGGCACGTAAGCCAGGTAGGGTTGAGATGCCCACCCAATGGCAAAAATATTTTGGCACTCACCGCGCAAAAGACAAAGCGCGCCCTTTCCCATTTCTCCTTCGTCGTTCATCATCGAGTAGGGGTGAATTTCCACATCGTAGGCGCGAAAGATCAGCGCCAAAAGCAGCACAAATATGACTCCCAGTATTTCCAGGCGATTTTGTTGCAGTGCAGCGCGCCAATCTTGCCAGCGTGGGAGGTGACAACTGCTCTCTCGCAGAACACTATAGGTGAATAACACCAGACTTAGCAGCCAGGTAAGGGCAAGGGCGTAGCCGTTTTCTTGGGCTTCGGTGGGTTGGGCGGTATAGCTAGCTGCCAGCAAGGCTAGCCCGATGGCAGTTAGCCAAAAACCATAGCGTGGCGGCGCAAAGGAGTGTGCTGTGGTTTTTATCTGCTCTATTTGTAGAGGAGATACATTCCATCCCAAGGCTCGTGTGCTCAAAATCAGTAAAATGGCAGCGAGCACGTAGAGAGAAAGCCCAGGCACGGGGGTGGTATTGTTTCCAAGCGCGATCAGCCATTCGCGAACGTTCCAGTATGCTGGGTCTTGGGAATAGGAAAGACCGAGTGTGATTTGTGCTATGGCCGCTGTTGTCAGGGCAAGTGCCAGCAGTATTGTTCCGCCACGTTTTTCTTTGCTGATACCGATGTATTCGATGAAACGTTTCATAAGTTTGGTTTGCGGCCTATGCCAAGCAAAGTGCTTCCATGAATGACAAAAACGGTTATCTCTTGCAGACCGAGTACTTGTAAAAGCTCGGCCAGCTCCTTGCGCCGAAAGGGATATTCATCGCCAAATGGCCAATACTTGCCGAAGGCGCGCCGCACCAGCAAGTTATAGATGGAACTTTTCCACGGGACCATCACCGCCACCACCCCACCCTTGCGCGTAACACGGACTTTTTCGCACATCATGGCATGTGCCGTCTCACGGCTAAAGTGTTCGATCAGACCAATGCTAAAACTGACATCCATGCTCTCTGCGGGCAAGGGCAGGGCCAGCACGTTGGCAACGGCAGTGTGAAAGTGTGGGCTGAGCGTGTGTGTTAGTTTAATCGCTTGGGGCGAAAGATCGAAAGCAAAACATTTTTTAGCGCCCAAGCGATGTTCCAAGTAGTGCAGGGTGCGTGCCGAGCCGCATCCCACTTCGAGGAGTGATGAAATGGGATGGTTGCCAACGAATTGTGCCATTTTTTGAGCGTATGCGCTGGAAAAGAGGAAGCGCACCAGCCAAAGCAGGCGGTGAAATAGGTTGGAGGGGGAGGCATGCTCGGCCCAGAAGGTATCCCATAGGTCAGGCGGAGACTGGATCGGCATTGTGCTTATTTAAATCCTAATTCGGCGCGTGAAATCACCAAGCGCTGAATTTCACTGGTCCCTTCATAAATTTCGGTAATTTTGGCATCGCGGAAGTAGCGTTCCACTGGAAGTTCTTTGCTATACCCCATTCCGCCGTGAATTTGCACGGCAGCATGGGTGACGTACATGGCCGTTTCGGACGCAAAGAGCTTTGCCATTGCCGCTTCTTGCGTAAAGCGTTCGCCGGTCTGTTTGGCGCGCTCTTTCTTAAGAGCTGCATTATAGGTCAGCAGCCGGGCGGCTTCGATGCGCGTTTTCATATCAGCGATCTTAAAGCCGGTGCCTTGAAAGGCGCCGATGGGTTGACCAAATGCCTGTCGTTGAGCGGCATACTCACGTGCTGCTTCATAGGCGGCGCGGGCAATCCCGAGTGCTTGGGCGGCAATGCCAATCCGACCGGCATCTAGCACCGTCATCGCAATTTTGAAGCCTTCGCCTTCTGCTCCAAGCAAATTTTCGGCCGGCACGCGGCAGTCCTCAAAGATGAGTTCGCTCGTGGCGGAAGCGCGAATGCCGAGTTTTGGCTCCTTCTTGCCGCGCACCAGGCCAGGCGTGTTGCCTTCCACTAGAAAAGCGGAAATGCCTTTGTGCTTTTTTTCTGGGTCGGTCATCATAAAGACCACAATATAATCGGCAACGGGGCCGCTGGTGACCCAAGATTTTCGCCCGTTGAGTACATAAAAATCACCGTCCCGCACGGCACGGCTTTTCATCGTGCCTGCATCGGAGCCACTCATCGGCTCAGTTAAGGAGTAGGCGCCAATCGCCTTGCCAGAAGCGACCGGTGTGATGAACTTCTTTTTTTGCGCTTCTGTGCCAAATTTGAGAAGGCCATAGCAATATAGCGAGTTGTTGACCGACATGATGACGCCGTGCGAGGCATCGGCTGCCGAGATTTCTTCCAACGCCAGGACATAGGACAGCGTGTCCATCCCTGCGCCGCCGTATTCTTCTGGCACTTCGATGCCCATGAATCCCATTTCTCCCATCTTTTTGATGGTTTGGTGGGGAAACTCGCCGCTTTCATCGAATGCAGCGGCAATCGGCGCGATTTCTTTCTTTGCAAAATCCCGCGCTGCATCACGCAGCATTTTATGTTCCTCGCTCAGCGGGTAAATGGCCAGGTCACTCATGCTTCCTCCTTCGGCAAATTGAGAGAAACTTAGGTTATTATACCGTGAGCAAGGAACGAAGTATAATCATCGCAGATTATTACGCAAACAAGGATGTTGGTTATGCCAATCACATTGCAAGATGTGGCCAAACTGGCCGGGGTTTCGGTGGGGACAGCCTCGCAGGCGCTGAACAACAACCCCAAGGTGACGGAAGAAACGCGCAGTCGCGTGTTAGACGCAGCACGGACCCTCGGCTACGTCCTGAAAGAGCGACGCGAACATGCTGTTCAGCGCATGCCAACAATTTCGGTCATTGGTGTTCTTTGTAAACATGATGTGGGTGAACCTGCCTTGGCCAACCCGTTTTATAGTCACATCATTTCTGGTATTGAGACGGAGTGCCGCAAATTGGGCATAGGGTTAATGGTCTCAAGCATTGAAGTGAACCCCGAGAATCGCCCGGTGGAGTGGCCAGCCATGCTCGATAATCAGATGGTCAATGGGCTGATTTTCTTGGGAACCCAGCTCGAAGCAGCGGCTTATGCTGCCAAGCAAAAGTTGAATTTGCCGACCATCTTGGTGGATAGTTACGCCCCTAGCCTTCCCTTCGATAGCATTCTCACCGATAACGTTCAAGGGGTAGAGCTGGCTTTAAATCACTTGCTTTCGTTGGGTCATCGCCGGATTGCCTTGCTTGGCTCACAGGAGAGTTGCCCGCCAAGCATTCTAGAGCGGCGCAAAACATATATGCGGGTGATGGGGGAACACGGGCTGTTTGACGCGCGCTACGTTGCGAATTCTAAGCTTTCTCGTGCGGAGGTCTATCGGGAAGCGTTGGTTTTACTCAAACAGCATCCTGAAATCACCGCCCTGTTTGCTTGCAATGATGATACCGCTGCCGGCGCTATGGCCGCCGCACAGGAGTTGGGATTGAACGTGCCGCACGATGTTTCGGTGGTTGGCTTCGATAACATTGCTCTGGCCGGCGAACTCTCCCCGCCACTGACCACCATTCACGTTCACAAAAATTGGATGGGCATTTTAGGCGTGCGCTTACTACTCGAACGCGCCGCACACCCTGAAAAGCCAAAGTCCACTACGCTGGTTTCAACCCAGCTGGTAATCCGCGAAAGCACTGCCCCGCTACGTCACTAGGCTCTGCGCTGAACTTTTTGCAAAATTTGATTCTCCGTTCTCGCTCTTGCCCCTACCCACGAGGGTAGGGGTTTAATGCTGTCTTAAGGTTATTCCCTCTTTCTGCGGGGGAAAGTCGCGGTGAGGGAAATTTCAAAAAAAATTGTTTTACGCAGCCCCTACCACTCCTTCATCGTTTGTTAACCCAACCGAGCCAAACGGCTCATTTTTTGTTGAGATGATATGACTTTAATCATAATTTGTCCTGGCAAATGTCATAGAGAGCGTTACTCTGTTGAACTTTTGTTAATTTAATGCTAATATTCAATTGAAATTTGAAATTTCAAATGAATATTCAATTTTTATTTGAAAATGTCCACGTCTGCTCCGTCCCCCACGCTCAAAGAAATCGCCGAAATCGCCGGTGTGTCGGTTGGTACCGTCTCGGCGGCGCTGAATGACCGTCCAACGGTTTCGCCTGAAACGCGCGCGCGGGTGATGGATGTGGCCATTTCACTCGGGTATGCATTCAAATTGAAGCCGCGCCAACAAAATGATATGCAGATTGGCGTGATTGGTCTGTTGATTAAGCACGATTTGGGTCTGGCCTGGAATATCAACCCTTTCTACTCACGCATTCAGTTAGGCGTTACCAACACCTGTCAGCGCCACAACATCAGCCTGATGGTAGCGAATATCGAAGTCGATGCCAGCAACCATCCCGTGCAATGGCCTGCCATGATTGACCAGCAAAAGATAGACGGTCTGATTATGGCAGGCGCTTTTATTGATGACACCGTGCAAATGGTGCGGCGCAAATCGGACCTGCCGATTGTGTTGGTGGATAGTTACGCGCCTAACCTACAATGCGACAGCATTGTGACCGATAACTTGGGCGGTGCGCGAAAGGCGGTCACATATCTTATCGAGAATGGGCATACCCGCATTGGGCTGGCCGGCTGGAATCCGCTCTCGCCGCCCAGTATCCACCAGCGAAAACGCGGCTATTTGGAGACACTGAGCGAATACGGGTTGTCTCCGTTCATTGTCGAGACCGAGCTTTCTCGCTTGGGCGGTCAGGAGGCTGCCTGGAAACTGCTCGGACACGAGCGACAAGTCACAGCCTTATTTTGTTGCAACGATGAAACTGCTATCGGCGCGCTCAACGCCATTCGTGAATTGGGGCTGAAAGTCCCGCAAGATATTTCCATCATTGGCTTCGATAACATTGACCTGGCTGGCGAAACAACACCCGCACTGACCACCATCCATGTTCACAAAAGCTGGATGGGGTCGCTAGGCGTACAGGCGCTTATTGAACGGGCACGTAATCCGTTACAGCCAAAAATTACCACGGTCCTTTCTACCGACCTGGTGATTCGCGACAGCGTTGCCCATCCCTCTTTTTAACGATTGTCTTCCTTTCAGGAGGTGCGCACCACCAGAGAGAAAAGAAATCACTACCCTACTTTTGGTCCGACTACCTTTTTCAACCTATTTGGAGGAACCCATGCGTAAACTTAATATCTTGCTGAGCCTTTTGCTCGCGTTTGCTTTTGTGCTGAGCGCTTGCGGGCAACCAACCCCTGTGGCTGAACAACCCACTCAACCCGCTGCGCCCGCCCAGGCAACCGAAGCCCCGACGGCTGAACAGCCCATCGCTCCTGCTTCGAAGTACAACGAATCGCCGATGACCGCAGAACTGGTTCAGGCTGGCAAACTCCCGCCTGTTGACGAACGCCTGCCCGAAAACCCGCGCGTCGTGACGCCCTTCAAAGAGACCGGTGTCTATGGCGGCGAATTGCAATTCGGCTTCACGGGTGGCAGCGCCGCCTGGGGCGGTATGCTCTACTTGGCCGGCTGGGAGCACCTGACTAGCTGGAAGCCCGACTTCTCCGGCGTCGAACCGAATATTCTCGAAAGCCTGGATGCCAACGCCGACTCGTCGGTCTGGACTGCTAAACTGCGCAAGGGCATGAAGTGGAGTGATGGCGAACCCTTCACCGCCGACGACATTGCTTTCTACGTTGAAGACTTCTTGATGGACCCCGACCTGAGCCCGGCTGGCTTTGGCGCAGACTGGTGCCCAAGCGACATGGCTAAGGACTTTAAGTTCGAGAAGGTGGATGATTACACCGTCAAATTCATCTTCCCCAAGTCCTATGGCACTTTCCCCATGATTTTGGCCGAGTGGCAGGGCCGCCAGTTTGCCATGTATCCTAAACACTACCTCAAGCAATTCCATGCCAAATACAACGATAAGATTGATGAATTAGTAAAAGCCGAAGGGCAAGAAAGCTGGGTAGCGCTGTTCTTCGCCAAAGCCCCTGCCAACTGGGGTGACCCCGATGCGGCCTTCTTCCGCAACCCTGACCTCCCCACCATTGGCCCTTGGCGCGTTGTCCAACCGTTGGGCGCTGGCACGACCATTGTCATGGAACGCAACCCCTATTATTGGAAAGTGGACGACAAGGGCAATCAGCTGCCATACATTGACAAGCTAGTCGGCACTTCCTTCCAGGATGACCAGGCGCGCCTGCTGGCCCTGCTGAATGGCGATATTGACCTCATCAAAGACCCGCCCTCCGATGCCCGCCCGCAATATATCGAAGCTGCTGATGCCGGTAAACTAGCTCTAAGCGAAATGCTTGGCGATGGCGCAAACGGTTATGTATTGCAATTCAACTGGACTCACCCCGAAAAAGGCGCCGTTTTCTCTGATAAGAACTTCCGCATCGGTGTTTCGTATGCCATCAACCGCGAAGAATTGATTGACCTGTTCAATCAGGGTCAGGGCTATCCCTCGCAGATTTGTCCGCAGCCATCCTCGCCGCTCTTCAACGAAAAGTGCAGCAAGCAATACCTGGAATACGACCTGGCCAAAGCCAACGAATATCTCGATAAGGTTCTGCCGAACAAAGACGCCAACGGAATGCGCCTCGGCCCGGATGGTAAGCCTTTCAAGATTATCTTGGTTGTTATCAACAACTGGACTTGGGCTCCCAACAACACCCAGGTTGGCGAAAAGACCGTCGAATACCTGCGCGCAGTTGGCCTGGATGCCCAGATGAACGCCATGCCCGACCAGCAGTGGGAGACCGTCTGGAAGACCAACCAGGTGGAAGCCTTCCTCAGCACCGGTGAAGGCGGCGCCGGCCTGACCGCCATGCTCGACCCGCGCAACTACGTCCCCTTTGAGCAATACGGTCACTACAGCAACGGCTGGAACTTGTGGTGGTTCAAGCAGCGCGGCACGACCGGCATCGAAGGCGAAGTGGAACCCCCGCAGTGGGTGTTGGATGCCCGCCAGCAGTACAATGACGCCATCTCCAAGCCCACCCAGGAAGAGCAAATTGCCGCGATGAAGAAAGTCATCGAATTTGCCACCGAGCAGTTCTACGGCATTGGCGGCTACCAGGGCGGCACCAGCCTGCAACCTTACAACGCGCGCATTGGTAACTTCGCCGACTCCTGGTATGTTGGCTGGATTGAAGGCGTGTTCAAAATTCTGTACCCCGAACAGTGGTACATCAAACAATACTCTTCGGTTTCTCCTCCATAGCATTGCCTGCTCCGGTCCGCAAGGGCCGGGGCAGGCCCCCCTCTAAGAAGGTGAGCTATGCGTCAATTTCTCTTGCGCCGGTTCGTGACGATGATTTTTACGGTCTTCATCATCTCCATTCTGGCCTTCATTATCATCCAACTGCCGCCCGGTGATTATGTGGACCAGTTAATCACCCGCATGACTTCGCAGGGTGGGCAATCGCCCGACCCGGCCACCGTGCAAAAGCTCAAAGATTTGTATGGTTTGGATGACCCAATGCCGGTCCAATATATCAAATGGATAGGCAAAATCATCCTGCGCGGCGAATTTGGTTACTCGTTCACGTTTCGCGAGGACGCCATCAAAATCATTTCTGAGCGGCTGCCGGCGACTTTCCTGCTCTCGCTTTCCTCGTTCATGTTCGTTTGGATAGTCTCCCTGCCCATCGGGATTTACTCAGCGGTCAAAAAATATTCCATCGGCGATTACATCATCAGCGGCATCGGGTTCGTTGGCCTGGCTGTGCCGAGTTTCCTGCTGGCGCTGGTGTGTTTGTATATCTCTTACAAATACTTTGGGGTAGCCGCTATCGGCCTGTATTCCAAAGAGTTCGCCAACGCTCCATGGAGCGTGGAGAGAATGTTGGATTTGCTCCAGCATGTTTGGATTCCGATGGTGGTGATTGGCGTTGGCGGCACGGCGGGGCTGATTCGCACCCTGCGCGCCAATCTGCTCGATGAATTAAATAAGCCCTATGTGGATACCGCCCGCGCCAAAGGACTTTCAGAAGCACGCCTGCTCTGGAAATATCCCGTCCGCCATGCGCTCAATCCGTTCGTCAGCACCCTGGGCTGGATGCTACCCGGTCTCATCTCCGGCGAGGTCATTGTGGCCATTGTTCTCAACCTGCCCACCTCCGGCCCGGTGTTGTACAACGCGCTGGCGCAGCAAGATATGTACGTTGCCGCCGGTTTCCTGCTCTTGTTGAGCGTCCTCACCGTCATCGGCACCTTCGTTTCCGATGTCCTGCTGGCCCTGCTCGACCCGCGCAT
>QEXW01000101.1 GCA_003130845.1 Anaerolineae bacterium | reverse complement strand
CTGCCTCATCCGTTGCCGACATCCGTTTATCCGCTTCCCCATCCGTTGCCCCATCCGCTGCCTCATCCGTTGCCGACATCCGTTTATCCGCTTCCTCATCCGTTGCCGAATCCGCTTCCCCCATCCGCTTATCCGCTTCCTCATCCGCTGCTAAATCCGCTGCCATCTCCGTTGACGGCCCCAAACGCTGGGTCACAATCAACGGCCAAACCTTCGTACTGACCCTCTCGACCGGCGCAGCCAAGCGTAGTGGAACGGCGCACCATACGGCTGGCGCCCTGACCGCCCCCATGCCGGGCCAAATCCGCGCCGTACAGGTGGCGGAAGGCGAGACCGTCACCAAAGGCCAGACGCTGGTCGTGGTCGAAGCGATGAAAATGGAGCTCAAAATTGTCGCGCCGTTTGAAGGCGTAGTAAAAACCGTCAAAGTCCGGCCTGGCCAGGCGGTCGAAAAAGACGAATTGCTGGTTGAAATCAACAGCGATACTTGACCTGATCGGAAAATTGGACGCGGACGAGAGCGGATTCGGAAGTTCTTGTTGCGCAGAAAAGAAATCCGCATACACGCTTTAGTTTTCAGACCAAAAGGAGTTCCCATGCCCGGAAAATTCTACGAAGACCTAGAAATC
Source organism: Anaerolineae bacterium (assembly GCA_003130845.1). Taxonomy (GTDB): domain Bacteria; phylum Chloroflexota; class Anaerolineae; order Anaerolineales; family Villigracilaceae; genus UBA5195. Next base: position 23,647 of record QEXW01000101.1, on the reverse strand, counting down.
GGTCAGCGTATCAGGCACGCCAACGGTCGCACCGTGACCGAAATGGACAATGTCCTATTTTCCATGCTGACCATGAACACCCAGCCCTTGCACTGCAACGAAGACTTTGCTGCCAAAACCCAATTTGGTCAGCGCATTGTCAACGGCATTTTCATCCTTGGCTTGGTAACCGGCATGAGCGTCTCCGACCTGACCGAAGGCACAATTCTCGCCACCGTCGGCTACGACAAAGTCATCAGCCCCAACCCCACCTTCCACGGTGATACGATTTACGCCGAAACCGAAGTGCTAGAAAAGCGCGAATCCAAATCGCGGCCCGAGATAGGCGTCGTCCGGCTCAAACACTGGGGCAAAAAACCAGATGGCACGGTGGTGATAGAATTCGAGCGAACCGTCTTGTTTCTCAAACGTCCTTCCTGAGGCCAGTGGTCGGTTATCAGTTACCACTGGTCAGTGGTTGATTGGCAGTTTTTCGCTCATCACTCATCATTCATCCTTCACCATTCATCATTTCCTATGCACTCCCGACGCGCCCTCCTCTACATGCCCGGCGATGACCGGCGCAAAATTGAAAAAGCCACCACGCTTGGCGTGGATTGTATCTGCATGGATTTGGAAGACGGCACAGCCTTCAGCCGGAAAGCCGAAGCGCGTGCTGTGATAGCCCAGGCGATGCGCGAACTAGATTTTGGCCGCTCCGAACGATGTATTCGCATCAACAGCATCGGCTCCGGCTTCGAGCGAGACGACCTGGCTGCGGCCTTGGCTGCCCGCCCCGACACCATCGTCGTTCCCAAAGTGGAATCGGCCGAACAGGTGCAGTGGGTCAGCGGAGAAATCGAATCCTACGAATTGGCGCACGGCCTGCCGCTGGGCGGAATCCGCCTGCTGGTGGGGGTCGAAACCGCCAGGGGCATTCTCAATCTCAAAGAAATCGCTGGAGCCGACAAACGCCTGGAAGCCATCATCTTTGGCGGCGAAGATTTTGCCGCCAGCGTCGGCGCCACCCGCACCCCCGAAGCGACCGAACTGCTCTACGCGCGGTTGGCGGTCGTCACTGCTTGCGCCGCCTTTGATTTGCAGGCCATAGATATTGTCACGATTGACTTCCGCAACCCCGAAATTGTCCGTGCTGAAGCGGAATTTGGGGCCAAACTAGGCTTTTCGGGCAAACAAATCATCCATCCGGCGCAGGTCGAGCCGGTGCAAACGGCCTTTACCCCCTCTGTCGAAGCCATTGCCTACGCCCGGCGCGTGGTAGAGACCTTCGAGGCCCACCAGAACGAAGGCAAAGGCGCGTATGAATTGGATGGCAAAATGATAGACCTGCCCTTGTTGAAAAACGCGCAAAAAGTGTTAGAGCGCGCCCGTGCGGCGGGCAAACTAGCAGTATAATTCGCCCTCTATGTTTCACCTTGCTTCTCTGGAACCGGTGGATTACCTGGTCATTGGCCACATCACGGTAGACTTAACGCCTGCCGGCCCTGTCTTGGGTGGTTCAGCCGTTTATTCTGCACTCACGGCGCGCGCACTCGGTTTGCGTGTGGGCGTGGTGACCGTGCGAGGCAATGAAATTGGGCTTAAAGAACTAGAAGACATCCCTGTTGTATCAGGGGAAGCACAATACAGCACCACATTTGAGAACATTTATACCCCTGCAGGGCGTACGCAATATATTCGCCGCGTTGCGCCAAAGATTGATTTTGCCCTAGTTCCAGAAGCCTGGCAGCGTGCGAAAATCATTCACCTTGCCCCGGTAGCGCAAGAAGTTGAATCAACCTTGCCGCCTGGGTTTCGCCCGACTTTACTGGGTCTCACCCCGCAGGGTTGGATGCGTATGTGGGATAAAAGTGGCCTAGTCCATCCTTGCACTTGGGCCAATGCAGATACAGCGTTACCAATGGCAGGTGCGGTTGTCTTTAGCGTAGAAGATGTAGGTAGCGATGAAGAACTGATCGAACACTATGCTCACTTGGGACGTTTACTGGCTGTAACGGAAGGGATTGCTGGGGCCAGAGTATTCTGGCATGGCGACAGCCGTCGCTTACGCGCCCCCAAGGTGAACGAAATAGATGCAACCGGCGCAGGAGATGTTTTTGCCGCCGCCTTCTTTGTGCGCTTGCTAGAAACCCGCGACCCGTGGGAAGCGGCGCGCTTTGCCAATTGTGTAGCATCCATCTCGGTCACACGGCCTGGTATCACCGGTATTCCTACCTCTCAGGAAATTCAAACGTGTTTGTTAGAAGTGCTGGATTGATGCCTTGCCACTCTCATTCATAAAAAAGCCGAGACTTCGTTTGAGATGTGAAAACTTCACCTGTGTTTATGCTGACAGGCTTTTTGCTGAGCGGCTTAGGCTGGTAAAGCGCGAGGCATCAGCAAAAGCCTGCATACTATCGAAACTATAACAACACAAGGATAACGTTATGAAACAAATTTGCGTGGTTGGAGTCGGTTACGTGGGATTAGTGACCGGCGCCTGCTTCTCCGACCTGGGCAACCGGGTGATTGCGCTAGATGTCAACGAACAGCGCATTGAAAATCTCAAAAAGGGCATCATGCCTATTTACGAACCTGGTCTAGAAGAACTGGTTCGCCGTAACGTTAGAGCGGGGCGACTCTCGTTCACCACCGATTACGCGGAAGCACTGCACGGTACAGAATTTGTCTTTATCGCCGTAGGCACGCCTTCCGGCGTCAATGGGGAAGCCGATTTGCAGTATGTGGCTTCAGCGGCAGAATCGATTGCCAAAAACATGACCGCCCCGCTCATCATTATTAACAAATCCACCGTGCCGATTGGTACGGGGGATTGGGTGGCCGACATTGTCAAACGCGCTCAGCCGCAGCCCATTGACTTTTCGGTCGTTTCCTGTCCCGAATTTCTGCGCGAAGGCTCGGCCATCAGCGATTTCATGAATCCGCACCGTACCGTGATTGGCTCATTCGACCGTGAAGCCGCCAACCGAGTGGCTCAACTGCATCTTCCGTTGCGCGCTCCAATTGTCATCACCGACTTGCGCACGGCTGAGATGATTAAGTATGCTTCCAATGCCTTTCTGGCAACCAAAATCTCGTTTATCAACGAAATTGCCGAAATTTGCGAAGCCTATGGCGCAGACGTGAAAGAAGTGGCGGCTGGCATGGGGTACGATGCTCGGATTGGTCGTCACTTCTTGGATGCCGGCTTGGGTTGGGGCGGCTCGTGTTTTCCGAAAGATGTCAAAGCCTTGGCCTACATGGCGGAAGAAAAAGGTCTTAACCCGCGCATTCTACACAGCGTGATGCAAGTCAATTACGACCGGCGCAAAGATGTGGTCAAATGGACAGAAAGTTTGCTGGGCGGCTTGCGCGGCAGGAAGATTGCCCTGTTTGGTTTGGCGTTCAAACCCAACACCGATGATATGCGTGATGCTCCTTCTATTGACATTGCCCAGTCTTTGACCGCTGCCGGCGCGACCGTGTGTGCTTATGACCCCGTCGCCATGGAGGCCGCACGCGGCATTTTGCCTGCGGTCCAAATGTACAATAGCCCCTATGAAGCAGCCAACGGGTGTGATGCCGTTATCGTCGTCACCGAATGGAACGAGTTCAAACAACTCGACCTGGAAAAACTCAAAAGCCTGCTCAAAACCCCAGTTATAATGGATGCCCGTAACATTTACGAACCGGAGCGTATGCGTGAAATGGGCTTTCAGTATCGGGCCATTGGACGATGACCAACATCCCTGTTTGCGACTACGAAGGTTCTGATTACCAGACCTCCTTTTGGGAAAAGGGCGGACGCGAGTACGAAGATAAAGCCGAAGCCATTGCCCTGCGCCGCTTATTGCCCGCGCAGGGCAATCTCCTGCTCGAATTGGGCGCTGGTGCCGGGCGGAACACGCCTCGCTATGCTGGCTATGACCGCATCATCTTGCTCGATTACTCCCGCACCCAACTTCAGCAAGCACGCGCGCGCTTGGGCGATTCCCCTCGTTACATTTACGTTGCTGCCGATATTTATAAACTGCCCTTCATTGCTGGCTTATTTGACGGTGCCACAATGATTCGCACCCTGCATCACATGGCCAATGCTCCCCAAGCCCTTATGCAAGTGCGACGTGTCCTTGCGCCTGGGGCAACCTTCGTTTTGGAATTTGCCAACAAACACAACCTCAAAGCCATACTGCGTTACTGGTTAGGCCGCCAAACCTGGAGCCCCTTCAGTCCAGAACCGGTTGAGTTTGCCCCACTTAACTTCGATTTTCATCCTAAAACGGTCCGCACCTGGTTGACCGAGCTCGGTTTTCAAATCGAAAAAACCCTGACGGTCTCACACTTCCGCCTTGGGCTGCTTAAGCGCACCCTGCCCGCTGGCTTTTTGGCCGCGCTCGATGGCCTGTTCCAGCCGACCGGCGAAATTCTTCAACTTACGCCTAGCATCTTCGTTAAAGCCACCGTAGGACGAGGGGGGAGCTCGTCCTACGCGCAAACCGTGCTAGATTACTTCCAATGTCCTGAATGCAGTACCCATCCGCTCGAAAATGCTGTCAACCGTTTGCGTTGTCCTGGCTGTGGGCGAGCGTGGGCTATTCGAGATGGAATCTACGACTTTCGAGAGCCGTTAGACGGTGGATAAATCCCACTCCTCGTAGATTTTTGGAACATCGCTGATTAGCCGTTTGGTGTACGGATGGGATGGCGTCAGAATGACCTTATCTGCCGAGCCACTTTCTACGAACCGACCCCGTTCCATGATATAGACCGTATCGGAAACATAGTAGGCCAGCCCAATATCATGCGTGATAAAGATGACCGTCATGCCGATTTCGTTGCGTAGTTGCATGAGCATGTCCAATATGGTGGCGCGCGAACAGGCGTCAATCATAGAGGTCGGCTCATCAGCGACCAGGATTCTTGGCTTAAGTAAGAAAATGCGTGCAATCATCAGGCGCTGCATTTGCCCGCCAGAGAGTTCAAAGGGATATTTGTTGGTCAATTCCTCGAACTTTAGGTTGACAAAGCGACATGCCTCTGCCATCAGCTCAACTTTTTTCTCGTACGGCAATCGCCGCCCACCGCGCATGTGAATGCAATCGAGCAACACCGAGTCGATTTTGTTGAAGATGTTATACGACGAAAAAGGGTCCTGAAAAATCGCTTGAATGTTTTTCCAATACTCCTGCTTCTGGCGATAGGAGCGAATATCACGCTTTTGTCCTTGAAAATATACCTCACCCTCTGTTTCATTAATGAGGCCGAGCAGGATTTTCGCCAGGGTGGTTTTGCCACTTCCTGATTCGCCTACAATCGAGACAACCTCTCCCTCGTAGAGAGTCAAATCTACGTGGTCAACCGCCACCGTTTTGTTGCGGCCAAAGCCAAAGACCTTGGTTAAACCTCTTGCTTCTAGGCAAATTTGTTCACGCTTAGCCATTTTGGTAAGCCTCCCTCAACTCTTTTTCTGACATTACACAGCGATACATGCGTCCTTCGCCCACCTCGCGCATCGCAATCGAAGTGACCCGACACTCTGGTCGGACGTATTTACAGCGGTCGGCAAAGCGACAACCCGCCGGTGGTTTTTTCAAATTGGGAGGAACGCCCGGGATGGCAGTCAGTTTGGCACTGCGCAACCCCTCTTCCGGTACGATAATCGAACCCATCAGGCCTTTGGCGTATGGATGCAAGGGGTCAAACACGGCTTCGCGTGCCGTGCCTTTTTCCACAATTTGGCCAGCATACATTACCATAATGTCATCCGTGACGTTGTACAGCAGAGGCAGCTCATGGGTAATGAAAATCATTGCCTTGATGAAGCCGCTTTCCATTAGGTCGCGCAACATTTTGATGACCATCTTTTGCGAGGTCACATCCAGGGCAGAAGAGGGTTCGTCGGCGATCAGCACTTTGGGGCCTAAAATGACCGCAACCGCGATCACCGTGCGCTGTTTCATACCGCCAGACAGTTCGACCGGATATTTCTGCAAAACGGATGCTGGCAGGCCAACACTTTCAAACAAGGCGCGTGCCATTTCGTAGATGTCTTTTTTGGATTTGGTTGGGTCATGCGCCTGAACAACATCCTCAATAAAATGGATTACCTTTTGGGTAGGATTGAGGGCGTTCATGGCTGCCTGTGGAATATATGCAATTTCGCGCCCGAGGATGGATTTGCGCACGTCATCAGGCTTCATGCCAGAAATATTTTTCCCGTCTATAATGATGTCGCCGCTGATGTAGTGCAGGGGAGGAAAATAATAACCCATCAGGCTAAGCGCCAGCGTAGATTTCCCGCATCCCGATTCGCCAGCAATGCCCAGAGATTTTCCCTCTTCGACCTTCAAAGAAACATGGTCAACAGCATATACATCTTCCCTAAAGCGGGTCACGTACTTGGTTGTTAATTCTCGAACTTCCAGGATAACTTTTCCCATAGCAGCCGCCTAATCCCGTAGTGCAGGGTTAAACACCTGGTCGAGACCGGTGTTCATCAGGTTCATTGAGAAGGTAATCAGGGCAATCGTTACCAGCACGGGGAGATATGCCCACCAATTGCCTTGAATATGGGCTTGGTAAATCATCGCCCAGCGCATAATCAACCCCAGGGTGGGAACTTCGGTTGTTTTTGGCCCCAGGCCCAAGATGGACAAACCTGCTTCGGCCAAGATGCCTGATGAGATTTGCAAAATAAGCGCCATCACCACATACGAGGCAATGTAAGGCAAAATGTCGTGAATAATGATATGCGCAATCGAATGCCCTGATAACTTGGAGAGATTGACATGGTCTCGATTGCGCAGTGAAACTACTTGCGCTCGCACAGCGCGTGTTGTCCAGACCCATGAAGTAAACCCGATAACAGTCGCTACGGTAAAAGCACCGCGTTGTTCCTGTCCCAGGCTGTATGAGATGAGAATCAGCAAAACGAAACTTGGAATCACCGTGAATAAGTTGGTGAAGAACATAATGATGTCATCAACGATTCCACCCACATAACCGGCTAGCAAACCGAGCGTCAGTCCAATCAGAGTGGCAATCAGTCCGGCCACAAACCCGATTTGCAGTGACACACGCGTCGCCGTCACCAGTTCCGTCAGCATATCACGGCCAAAGTTATCGGTTCCAAGAAGCAGCAGGCGCACATTCGCTACTTCAGAAATGTTCACATAATCGGTGTCTTTGACTACACCCAGATCCTCCAATCCCCCACTTTCTGCATTTTTGGAGGCTACCACAAGGTCACCTGCCATCGTTAGACCCTTAAGGGAATTGTTCAGGCGGATAAAATAATTTCGCCGTGCATTCGTCATCCCCGGAATGCTTTTTTTCGGGTCGTAATTGCTATTCCACAATGCCAGAAGACTGGAGGTGTTTTCGATGTCAATTTCAGATTCGGCGATTCCGGCGGCTATCAGCCATTCACGCATGGCCAAACGGTCTTCTTGGCTCAATTTGCTCTCCAGGCGTCTGACGTCTGCGTTGGGCAAGTTGAGCGTATATTTTGTAGAGGTGTTGATGCTATCGTAAGTGTTGACGTAAATTCCCGGTGGGAAAAATGTTCCTTGTCCAAGGATGCGCAATGGGTCATCTGGCACAAGCAGCGGGTAAATAAGCACAATTAACACTAAGCTGACGAAGATGGAAAACCCAAACAGGAATTTGCCGGAGCGAAAAACTTGTCTAAGGGTGTGTTTCATGGCCCGTCTCCTTTTTTACTGCTCCGACTGTGCGGCTTTGATACGTGGGTCAATGATGCCATACAGGATTTCAATGATGAAATTCGCTGTCAGCACCATAATGGTGATAATCAGTGTAGCCGCCGAAATGAGCGGGTAATCTTGTCCCATCACGCCGTTCATCAAGGTGTATCCTAGCCCTGGGTACGAAAAGACAATCTCAGCCACGAGCGCACCGCCTACCATTGTGCCTATGGAAAGTGCTAGGCCGGTAATTTGTGGCAACATGGCATTCCGAAAGACATAGCCGATAATTTTTTGGTCTTTAATACCCATAAAACGGCTGAATTTGACGTAATCGGCGTTGAGTTCATAAATCGCCATCGAGCGCATACCGATTGCCTGTCCGCCAATCGCAATCAGCACAATGGACCAGAACGGCAGTTGGTAATGAATAAACACCGACCAAAAGAAGTTCCAAGAGAAACTTGGAATGAGGTCAAAACCGTATCCGCCAGCAATCGGAAACCATTTGAGCGTCACACCAAAAATGGCCAACAGAATGACTGCCATGCCAAAGGGAGGAAAGTTGCTGACGAAAATGCTGACCGGCATCAGCACTTTATCGAAGCCTCCTTTTAGGTAGGCTGCCAGTGCGCCGAGCGTATTCCCGATAATCCAGCCGACAAGAATGGCTGGAAATTGAAGCGCAATTGTCCACCAGATGGAAGCACCAAGCACTTCGGCCACTGGCCGAGGATATTGGCTGAACGAAAAGCCAAAATCGCCCCGAAAGACATTTCGAACGTAAATAAAGAATTGTTCGTGCATTGGGCGGTTGGTGCCGAACAAGTCGGCATATTGCTGATAAATGGCTTGCACACCGGTCGCGTTACTCATGCCCTGCGCCAGGCGCGAGACGATGGCTGCCACCGGGTCACCAGGCATCAGGCGGGGGAGAATGAAGTTCAGCACAAAAGCGAAAACAAAGGTGATGGCAAACCAACCCAATTTGTTCAGGAAGTATTTCCAATAGCCTTTCAACCCAGCACCTCCTAGCAAAATTTGCAAAACACCCTATACCAGACTCTTGGTTCAACCACATCTCCCTCTAACGATAGTCTCACCAGGGGGTATCCTTTGGTGCAATGGCGGACAATGTAGTTGCAGTTACAAACAATGAAACAACTCATTAATCATTATAGCAAATCGCCATGCTCCGGGGTGCGCGGAACATGGCGATTGTTATGCATAGAACGGTTATTTGACTAGTGTCAGGTTGTACAGACCGGCAATGCTCCAGCCATCTACCAGGTTGAGCGGCGGAACAGGCGGGTTGGTTCCATCATCTTGATGCGGGAAGTTGGTCCACACGCTCTCGTTCACAGCGTGGAAGTTCTGCGGACGGTACATCAAGGTGAACGACGGTACTTCGGTCAGGTAAATCTTCACCAACTCGGTGTACATCTCTTTGAGCTTATCGGGGTTGGTTTCGTTGGGGATGGCTTTGATTAGTTCATCCACGCGTTCGTTCTTGTATTGACCCCAGTTACCGCTCCAGTTGCTGGGTTGGCCAATCCATTCGGAGCTCAGCAAGTTGCGGATGCGGCCCCAAGGCATGGTGGGACCGGCGCCGGCGCTCCACATCATGAAGATGTCATAGCCGGCGGGTAAGGGGGCATCAGATTTTGTAACGACCGTTTGGTAAACCGACCATTCGGGATAATTGGTGGTGATTTCGATGCCGATTTCTTTGCCGGCCGCAGCGACAATTTCGATAGCCGCTTGCCAGTCGGACCAACCGTTCGGGCAGGTCGCCACGTAGCTTAACTTCTTGCCCTCGTACTCACGCCAGCCATCGCCATCGGTGTCTACCACACCGGCTTCGTCAAGCAGCTTCTTGGCGGCTTCATAATCTTTGCCAGCCCACTGCAAATCTTTCACAGCGTCATGGTCATAGAGCGCTTGTTCGCCGGGGGTGGGGTTCATCAGGGAGCGCGGTACCTGTTTGAAGGTGGCGGATTGGTTTGCCATGGCATTGGCCACAATGGTGTCGTAATCAACCGCCATAGCAATGGCCTTGCGGACAGCAACCAAATTCAGGCCGTGCGAGTTCAGGTTGTAGAAGGCAGTCGGCAGGCTGGCGCCAATCCCATAGGGCGGGTCGGGCAGGTAGGTGGAAACCGGCAAGCCTTCTTTAAGCCACAGATCCTGAATGTTGGCATTAAATTGTTGGCTAACATCTACCTCACCAGCTTTGAAGGCAGCAAAGCCAGCCGCATTGTCTTTGAAAATGGCGTGCGCGAGATACTTCGGCGCGGGCAGTTTGCCCCACATCGAGGGGTCTTGGCCCCAGTACTTATCGTTGCGCACCAGCACGACTTTGGTCTCATCGGCATAAAATGGGCCGTAGGGGCCGGAGAATACCACATCTTCAGCCGTATCCGCCAAGAATTTTGCCGCATCACCGCCGGTGCGTTGTTCTAGCTTCTGGGTCCAGGCTTTTTGGACGACGTAGTTGCTGCTGACAAAGGCGCTCACAATCAGCGGGTTGACGGCTTTACCGTTGGCATCGAGTTTGGCTTTGATAACCACCGTCTTCGGGTCGAGCGCCACAATATCCTCGATGTAGTCTTTGTTGCCAGCGCCGGTACCGGTATTGTATTTGACATGGGTTGCCCACGTGTAAGCCACATCTTCAGCGGTTACTGGTGTGCCATCACTCCATTTTGCAGCGGGCTTAATTTTGAAGGTCAGCTCGGTACGCTCGGCATTCCAACTATAATCACCATCGGCCAGCAATGGATACTGCTTGCCGTCGAGCATGTTGTACAAATAGGGGGTCTCGAACATGGTGACGCGGGCGTTATCCCCTGCGGCGAGGGCCATCGCGTTGTTGCAGTTGGAAGAATACGGATTCCAACAAACAACCGGCCCCCATTGCAAGCCGTTGAAGTAGAGCGTTTCGGTGCGGGGAAGGGGGTCACCGGGCTTCAACGCAGGTGCTTCGGTCGGGGCCGGTTGCGCAGGCGGTTCGGTCGCCTGGGGCTGGGCGGGCGGCTGGGTGGCCTCTGGTTCGGCAGGTGCCGCCGGTGTGGGTGTTCCACAAGCAGAGAGCAGCATGGCAAAAACTGCCAGCAGGCTCAAGAGGGTGAGTATCTTGTTGCGCATTTTCTCTTTCTCCTTTCCTATTCAGAGAGGGCAGTTGGTTTCGTGGCGATAACCGACCCACGATTACCGCCGGAAAAAATTCAGAACCAAGTTTGTTCTGTAATCCGGCGAGACCGGTGAGATGAAAAAGCGCGATACGACTAATTTTGTAACCGGTTACAGTAACCGGTTACATTAAAGCACAGTTAATAGCAAGAGTCAATAGGTTGGCTCTTGTCTTGCTTTGAAAATACAGACTGTGCCACATACCTTCAAATAAAAATACCGAATAAAACAATGCTTACTTTGCCTTCAAGAGATTCAAGAAAACACCAAATGCTTGGCGCATATCCATTGTTTCTGGCTCAAGCAGCCATTGCACCTGCAAACCATCCATGATGGCCGTCATCAGAATTGCCAAGTCTTCTGCTTTGAGGTCAGCGCGTATTTCACCTGCTTGTTGCGCTTTGCGAATTGACTCCACCAGGCTGGCACGTGTGCGTTGATACCGTTGGACGAAAAACGCATGCGCCGGATGCTCAGCGACCAGGCTTTCTGCTACAAGAACGGTGAACAATTGCACTAGGCCAGGCACAGTGGCGTTGTGATTGACGATGTCCTGAAAGGCTTCTAGGACGTGATTGCCTTCTTGTTGCAAAATCATTTGCACGCGCTGTTTATCAATCCGGTCGCGCTCGTCAAGCACTTGCATGAGCAGATGCGTTTTGCTGGGAAAGTGATGCAACAGCCCCGGTTCTGTCAATCCCGCTGCTTGGGCAATATCGGCCAGTTTCGCACCACGAAAACCATTTTTTGAGAAAAACTCAATGGCGGCTTGCAAAATCTTCTCGCGGCTGGCCCGCGTGCGTTCGGTTTGCGTGCGGCGGTAAGGCGTTGAGTTTCCCATATCCCAAATTATATATCAAAATGCACAACTTGCCTACCTTTCACTAGGTAAGTTGTAGTAAAATCTCAAACACATCTTTTTGACGCGAGGTTCTCCTTGACATTCTGGCACAAAATTACACATTATCCTCGCTTGGGTCTAATTTTGCTGGCCTATATTGCCTTTGTTGCTCTGGGCATGCCCGATGGCTTACTGGGCGTGGCCTGGCCCTCGATCCGAGCACATTTCGCTATCCCGCTCGATGCCTTAGGAATGCTTTTGGCAGCGGGTGTAACCGGATACATGACTTCTAGTTTTTTCAGCGGGCCTTTGCTGACGCGTTTGGGTGTGGGTAAACTGCTCAGCCTGAGCTGTCTTTTGACGGGCTTCGCGCTGGTAGGATATACTTTTGTTCCGGCATGGTGGATGATGGTTCTTTTAGGGATCTTGGCCGGCTTGGGCGCTGGCGCGATAGATGCTGGCCTCAATGCGTATGCGGCGGCGAATTTCAGCGAGGGTGTGATGCAATGGCTGCATGCCAGTTGGGGCATTGGCATTACACTCGGCCCGATGATTATGACCGGGGGGTTGACAGTTTGGAACACCTGGCATTTTGGGTATCGCGCTGTGAGCATTTTTCAATTCCTACTTGCCGGCGGGTTTTTGTTTACGGCGAAAATGTGGCAGATGAGAACCCCATCCACTCATGTAGAAATTCCAAAAACATTGCCCGAGCGCCAAGCATCGCTTGCCGAAACGTTACGACATCCACCGGTTTGGCTCAGTATTGCCCTGTTCTTTTTGTATGTGGGCGGTGAGACCGCCCTGGGAACTTGGATTTATACCTTGCTGACCGAATCGCGCGGGGTGGCGCCGGCACTAGCAGGCTTTTGGGCGGGCAGTTATTGGGCAACGTTTACTGTTGGGCGCATTTTGGCCGGTCTGTTTGCTCGCCGGGCTGGGGTAAACCGCTTGGTGAGTGGCGGCCTGGCTGGGGCCTTGATTGGCTCAGCCCTGTTGATTAGCAATTTTTCGCCCTGGTTGAACTTGTTGGCGGTTGTATTGATTGGTTTTTCCATCGCGCCTATTTTTCCGGCCATGATGTCTGGCACCGGGCAACGCGTTGGACAGCGCTTTGCGGCGAACACCATTGGCATGCAAATGGCGGCCACCGGCTTGGGAACGGCAGTCATCCCTGGGTTGATGGGTGTCTTTGCTCGACAAGTTTCGTTGGAAGTGATTCCTTGGTGTTTATTGGCTGTCTATGGCGGCTTGCTTGGCCTGTATCTTGGGGTAACCTGTTTCGGTGTTCGCACCTGATTTTTTCTCCCCTCTTGTCTCTCTTGGAAAGGAGTTCGCTATGAAAGATATTCAAACCATCATTTCGCAAATGACGCTTGAAGAAAAAGCCGCGCTGTGTATTGGCGCCAGTGCCTGGACTTCGACGCCCATCGAGCGGCTGGGCGTACCCGAAATGATTGTTTCTGATGGCCCGCATGGTGTGCGGCGGGTTCCCGATGTGCATGCCATTGGCATGGAAAGCTTGCCTGCCACTTGTTTCCCGACCGCTTCTTGTACGGCTTCCACTTGGGATGTGGATTTGATTCGCCAGATGGGTCAAGCCTTGGGCGAAGAATGCATTGCCCTCAATGTAGATGTCCTTCTCGGCCCAGGAGTCAACATGAAGCGTTCCCCCCTGGGAGGCCGCAACTTTGAGTATTTTTCGGAAGACCCTTACCTCGCCGGAGAAATGGCGGCGAATTTTATCCAGGGCGTTCAATCCAAAGGGGTTGGCACGTCTATCAAGCACTATGCCGTCAACAACCAGGAATTTCAACGCTTTACCATCAGCGCTGAGGTAGATGAGCGCGCTTTGCGTGAAATTTACCTGCCCGCTTTTGAGAAAGCCGTCAAACAAGCCCAGCCTTGGACGGTGATGTGCTCTTACAATAAAGTCAACGGCACATTCGCTTCCCAACATCAGTATCTGCTGACTGAAATCTTGAAAAAGGAATGGGGATTTGAAGGCCTGGTGGTATCGGATTGGGGTGCTGTGCGTGACCGTGTCGCTGCACTTCGCGCCGGCTTGGATTGGGAAATGCCCGGTCCGCAGGCCCGCCGGGCACAAGCGATTGTGCAGGCTGTCCAATCTGGGGAATTGGATGAATCTGTGTTGGACGAGGCGGTTCGCCGCATTTTACGGATTGTCTTCAAGGCCAAAGCAACACCCAAAGGCGGCACGTTTGATGCAGAGGCGCATCATCAGTTGGCCCGCAAAATTGCTGCCGAGGGCATGGTGTTACTCAAGAATAACGGCATTCTTCCGCTTAGCGGCCAAAAGCGAATTGCAGTCATCGGACGCGCCGCACAAAAAGCCCATTTCCAGGGTGGGGGAAGTTCGCATATTAACCCCACGCGCGTGTCTGTTCCCTGGGCCGAGCTGCAAGCGCGTGCTGAAGGGGCTGAATTGACGTATGCCGAAGGCTACCCGGCCGATGACGCTTTCCGTCAGGATTTGATTGAGGAAGCCGTGAAAGCAGCGCGCTCGGCAGATGTGGCTTTGCTTTTCATTGCTTTGCCCACCTATAAGGAATCTGAAGGCTATGACCGCAAAGACTTGGATTTGACCCAACAACAAGTCGCGCTTATCCAGGCGGTAGCGCAAGCTCAGCCGAACACGGTGGTGATTCTCAACAACGGGGCGCCCGTTGTAATGTGTGAATGGATTGACGGTGTGGCTGCGGTTTTAGAAGCCTGGCTGATGGGACAAGCCGGCGCAGAAGCCTTGGCGGATATTCTGTTTGGGCAAATCAACCCGTCTGGCAAACTGGCGGAAACCTTCCCCCTGCACCTGACCGATACACCTGCCTACTTGAACTGGCCCGGTGAAACCGGCACAGTGCGCTATGGGGAAGGCTTGTTTGTCGGCTATCGTTATTATGATGCCAAACGTATCCCGGTCTTGTTCCCCTTTGGACATGGGTTGAGTTATACCACCTTTGCTTACAGCAATCCGAGAGTATCTGCCAGCACCTTTAAGGACGTGGAGGGCGTCACGCTTACGGTAGATGTGACCAACACGGGCAGCCGGGCAGGCAAAGAAATCGTGCAGGTGTATGTTCACGACCGCCAAGCGGGCTTGGTTCGTCCGCAAAAAGAGTTGAAAGGGTTTGCCAAAGTGGAACTTCAGCCAGGAGAAACCAAAGCGGTCTCGGTTCACCTGGATTTTCGCGCCTTTGCTTTTTACCACCCCAAATATCGGCAGTGGATTACCGAAGACGGTGAATTTGACTTGCTGATTGCAGCCTCTGCGGCTGACATCCGGCATACCCTGACGGTGACGCTCCAATCTACCCTGAACTTGCCCTGTATTTTGGATAAGGAATCGACCATTCGCGAGTGGCTGGCCGACCTGCGCGGGCGGGCTGTGTTTGGACCAATGTACGCCCAGATGGAAGCTCAAGCGCGCAAAATGTTTGGCGGCAGCGAAGAACCACGCTATGGCACCGAAAGCGGAATTGGCATGGATATTATGGAAATGTTCAATGACATGCCGCTGGTGAGTGTTCTCATGTTCCAAGCAGCCTCGCTGCCTATCCATCCAGAAGATTTGGTGAATAGCCTACTGCAACAAGTTCACAGCATGCAGTAATCTACTTCCAATAGACCGGTGCGGCTTGCCCTGTGGGCCGCACCGGTTTTTATCATATCCTATGAGGGCGTTTGCTTGTATCCTGGTGTGGATTATCTCCAACCCCTTCTCGAACATTTTCCAAAAGCCACGGAAATCAGCTTTGGCGGCTTCGCTTTTTATTGTCTGTGTTACACACGTACCAACCACCGCACAGTTTTAAAATTGGACGCCGGCAAACGCGAAAAAAGCCCAGAAAAATTCCGCGTGAAGCCGGTCCAAAAAACAAAGTGTCGGGTGGCTAGCACATGTAACGCTCATCCTGTTTAGATTTCCTGTCGTGATGCGATTTTGATGCTCAACTTTGGTTTAGAATGCCGAAGCATCCAAGATTTTAGGAAGAACTTCATGGAACAGTCGCGCGGTCATCAGAAGTGGTATGTTCTATTTTTAGTCATTTTGACCAATTTGTTTGTCGTTGCCATGCCGATGATGGGGGTTTCGGTCTTATCGAAAGAAATTTCGCAAGAGTTAGGGTTGAGCGTAGTGCAGATTGGTGCGGTTTGGGGTGCTGGCGCTCTGCCTGGCATTCCGCTCAGTCTGCTAGCCGGCACGTTAGGTGATAAATTCGGCACAAAACGCGTGTTGGTGCTAGGTAGTTTGCTGGCCGGTTTATTGGGTGCTGCGCGTGGACTGGCAACGGACTTCGTCTCGCTGACCGTGCTGGTGATACTGGTTGGCGCACTGCTGCCGTTTGTTTCCATGACCGGCATAAAAGCTGCCGGGCAATGGTTCCCGTCTCAGCAATTGGGGCTGGCAAATGGTCTCATTTCGATGGGGATGGCCTTGGGTTTTTTGCTTGGTGCGTTGCTCAGCGCCACCACCTTTTCACCATGGTTGGGCGGATGGCGGAATGTGCTGTTTGCCTACGGCTTGATCGGTGCCTCGTTTAGTTTGCCCTGGTATTTTGCACCCACCCTGCCGTCAGGCGCAATGCCGCAGGTGTCTATGCACAGGGCGCTTCGGCAAGTTCTTGGGGTGAAAAACGTTTGGCTGTTGGGGTTGACGTTGTTCGGTGTTGGCGGGTGTATTCAGGGTTTGCTAGGGTATTTGCCGTTGTACCTGCGTAACCAGGGGTGGAATGCCCTGCGCGCAGATGGTGCGCTTTCCGCGTTTCATACCGTAAGTATGCTTTGTGTTTTACCGATTGCGCTCTGGTCTGATCGCTTGGGGGCCCGTAAGCGTTTGGTGCTGATAGCCATTGCGCTGATTGCCTTCGGAACAGGCTGGATGAGTGTTGCCAACGACGCTTGGGTTTGGGTTGCCGTTTCGATGGCGGGTATGGTGCGCGATGCCTTCATGGCGCTTTTTATGACGATGGTGATTGAGACAAAGGGGGTTGGGCCTGCCTATGCCGGCACGGCTTTGGGGCTGACGATGGCCTTGGGCGGGCTGGGCAACTTCCTGGCACCACCGTTAGGAAACAGCCTGGCAGCATGGTGGCCGGCTGCCCCTTTCCTGTTTTGGGCAATGCTTGCCATCTTGGGGATGGCCTGCTTCCGAATGGTCCAGGCGGAAATCTGAGATGAAAAGTGCAATGGTCAAAAAGCATTCTCAAAACATGACATTTCAGCGTTGACAGCATTCCATTCAGGTCATACAATCAAAGACGTACTCAACCGCCCAGGGTGCCTCCTCCCCCGGATGGGAAGGCTGAAAGGCGAAGCCGGTGCAAGTCCGGCGCTGTCGCGCAACTGTAATTTCCATCAAACACACAACCGGTTGGTGGAATAAGTCAGGTCGCCCGCCCTGGTCGTTGGTTCTCCACATCCTCGCAGAAAGGAGGTGGGAACGGCCTATCGTCTTTGGATTAGCCCTCCCCCCTCCCCTGTCCTTGCCAGGCAGGGGATTTCGATTCCATTGCGTGTTTACTGCACCCTCATCAATCCCTGTTTTGGAGAAGTTACCATGTTCCGCAAAGTAACCTTGATTGCGCTGATGTTTGCTCTGCTGTTGGCTGCCTGCGCCCCGGCAGCCACCCCGGCACCCACCCAAGCCCCGGCTCCCACAGCAGTGCCAACCCAGCCAGCCCCGGTAATTCAAGCCCCGGCGCAAAACCTGACCGATAGCTGCATCGCCGAAGGGCAGTTTGACCCCAATCTCGATTATTTCCCCGAAAAAACCCAAATCGAATATGCGGCTGGGTTGACCATCGAATATTACAATTCCTACAAACTGGTGACGATTAAAACTCCTTGGCCTGGTGCCACCGAATCCATGCAGTACGTCCTCGTCCAGTGTGGCGCGCCCAAGCCGCAAGGTTTCTTGGAAGAACAGATTATCGAAGTGCCGGCCAAGACCATCATTACCATGTCCACGACCTATTTGCCTGCGCTGGATGAACTCGGCTTGCTCGACCGCTTGATTGGCGTGGATGACACCACCTACGTCAACAACCCGACAGTGCTTAAGATGGCCGAAGAAGGCAAACTGGCGTCCATCGGTTATGGTGCCGGTGTGAATGTGGAAAAAGTGTTAGAACTGGCCCCCAGCCTGGTCATGACCTATGGCTCAGGCGCCCCGGAGTATGATGCGCACCCGGTGCTGCTTCAGGCTGGGCAAAAAGTGGTGGTCAACGCCGAATGGATGGATACCACTCCGCTGGGCCGCGCCGAATGGCTGAAGTTTATTGCCGTATTCTTCAATAGAGAAGCCGCAGCGGAAGCACTTTTCGATGAGATTGCGCAAGAATATCAACAACTCACAGCCCTCACGGCTGCGGTTAACCAAAGACCGACCGTTTTCACCGGCTCGGCGTATCAAGGCACCTGGTATATG
This sequence comes from Anaerolineae bacterium, assembly GCA_003130845.1. Taxonomy (GTDB): domain Bacteria; phylum Chloroflexota; class Anaerolineae; order Anaerolineales; family Villigracilaceae; genus UBA5195. The sequence continues at coordinate 5,481 of QEXW01000101.1, read as the reverse complement.
CCCGGCGGACAAAGCTTCGCCGCTGCCTTCCTGCGCGATGCGGGAGCCAATTACCTGTGGAGCGATGATACATCTACAGGCAGCCTACCGCTCTCGGTAGAAGCGGTCTTTGAGAAGGCCAAAGACGCCGACTATTGGCTTAACGTCGGCTTTGTCGGCGCGTTAGATGACTTGAAGGGCATGGATGCGCGCTATGCCGACTTTGCCGCCTTCCAAAAAGGCAACGTGTGGAACAATGATGCCAAGACCAACGCCAGCGGCGGCAATGATTACTACGAAAGCGCAGTAATTCACCCGGAATGGGTCCTGGCGGACCTCATCTTCATCTTCCACCCAGACCTGTTGCCCAATCATCAGTTGGTATATTACCGGCAGGTGAAATAGCCTACAGAACTCAGAATGCAGAATGCAGCCATACACACCCTGCATTCTGCATTCCCTGCTTATCATTCCTTCTATGCCTCGTTGGATTTTCCTGTTGCTTGTGTTGCTTCTGTTGCTGGCTTTTGCACTTAGCCTGGCTTTTGGTTCAGTTTCCATTCCGTTTGGACAGGTAGTACACATTCTGCTTGGCGGAATTCCCGAAAAAGCGGCCTGGGCCGACATCTTGTTCAAATTTCGCCTGCCGAAAGCGCTCACCGCCGTGTTGGTAGGGGCGGCACTGGCGGCTTCTGGCTTGCAAATGCAAACGCTGTTCCGTAACCCCCTGGCCGACCCGTACATTTTAGGCGTTAGCTCGGGGGCGAGTTTGGGTGTAGCGCTGGTTATCTTGGGACTGGGGACTGGAAGCACAGCCTTGACCTTTATCTCCGGTTTAGGCACGCTGGGGAACTTCACGCTGGCGCTCTCCGCGAGTGCAGGGGCAGCGCTTGTGCTAGGGGCGGTCTTGCTTTTGGCGCGGCGCGTGCAAAATACCCTGACCTTGCTGGTGACCGGCTTGATGTTTGGCTACCTGGCCAGTGCCGTGGTCAGTCTGCTCATCTACTTTAGCCAGCCAGAGCGCGTGCAGGTTTTTAGTTTGTGGACGGCGGGCAGTTTTGGCGGCGTCACTTGGCCACAAATGCAAGTTTTTGCGCCAGCCGCCCTGTTTGGTTTGCTGATTGCCTCAACAATGGTCAAGCCGCTCAATGCCCTCCTGCTTGGTGATGAATATGCACGGTCGCTGGGCCTGAATGTGCGCCGCGCGCGGGTGTGGATTATCGTCAGCGCCTCCTTGCTCGCCGGTGTAGCGACAGCCTTCTGTGGACCAATTTGGTTTGTGGGCGTGGCTGTGCCGCATGTGGCCCGCAGCCTGCTCAAAACAGCCGACCATCGCGTGCTGCTGCCAGCCTCCGTCTTGATGGGCGCGGCCTTTGCCTTGTTGGCTGACCTGATTGCCCAACTGCCGGGCAGTCAGCGCGTCTTGCCGCTGAATGTTGTCATGTCTCTGTTTGGGGTGCCGGTGATTCTCTCTATCATCTTGCGCCAAAAACAACTTCGGCAACTGTAGCGAAACGATTCGCAGATAGTTTGCTAAAAAATGCTCACCACCTCCTCTCTCTCCATTGGCTACCATCATCCGCTGGCTTCCAATTTGAACCTGGAATTGCATCCAGCGGAACTGGTTTGTCTGATTGGACCGAACGGCGTAGGAAAATCTACCTTGCTGCGCACACTGGCTGGCATGGAAAAACCCCTGGCCGGCACGGTTTGGCTGCAGCATGACAATTTGCATCACTTGCCTGCGATGGAACTGGCTAAACGTCTGGCTATTGTGTTGACGGGTCGCGTAGAAAGCCCGCTACTGACCGCCTACGAGTTGGTCAGTTTAGGCCGGTATCCCTACACCGATTGGCTCGGACGCCTAACCGCACGCGATGAAGTGGCCGTACGTCATGCTATGCACTTGACGGATACGTGGCGTTTCCAAGCCCGCCCCTTAGCCCAATTGAGCGATGGCGAACGCCAAAAAGTGATGATTGCCCGTGCACTGGCCCAAGAACCTAAAGTCCTCTTGCTCGATGAGCCAACTGCCTTCCTTGACCTGCCTCGCCGTGTCGATCTTCTGCAGCTTTTGCGCCGACTGGCGCGTGAAACCCAGACGGCTATTCTTCTTTCTACACATGACCTCGACTTGGCTCTGCGCCTCGCCGACCGTTTGTGGTTGTTCTCTTCCAACGGAACGATGGAAATCGGTCTACCGGAAGCCTTGGCGCTCAACGGTGCTATTGCACGTGTCTTCCAGAGCGAAGGAGCCTACTTTGACCATGCGATTGGGGCTTTTCGCGTCCATCAGGCCATTCATGGTCCGCTTACGCTGGAAGGGGATGGGTACGGCATTACTGCCGCTTGGACGTGGCGCGCTTTAGAACGCTTGGGCTACGAAGTTCACAACGGCAAAAGTCGTTATCCTTTGCGGGTAGAAATTTTGGCCGAATCCCATTGGCGGCTGGTTACACCGTCCACCCAAACGGACCATTTTTCACTTGAAAGCCTACTCACCCAAATTGCTCAATTCCATTCCCATGAAAATCTACTGTGACCCCCTCGCTGGTTTCGTAGAAATTCCCGAAAAACCGCGCCGTATTGTCTCATTGGCTTCGGGGCTGACCGAAGCGCTGGTTCACATGGGGTTTAGCCGACTGATTGCAGGGGTCTCGGTTTGGTGCCCGAACTTTACCCCCGAACTCGAAGCACCCATCGTAGGCGACTATCTCAGCGTGGATGAAGAGAAGCTCTCTGCTGTGCAGCCTGATTTGCTGCTCATCACCACCGGTGTGCAGCGTGGATTGGCGCGCAAACTCTACAAGGCCGGTTTGCCCATCTACGTCTTGCCCCTCCAAAACAGTTTGCATGGCATTTTTGAGAACATCATGACTTTGGGTGCTTTGCTAGATGCCCTGCCCGCTGCTCGTGCGCTCATTACCCGCTGGCAGCAAACCTTTGCCGAATTGCATGCCCAAGTCCCCCATCCCCGCCCGCGTGTATATGCTGAAATCTGGTTCGGGCGGCATGTGCGCATGACCGGTGGGCTGACGTTCATCCATGATTTGATTGAGGCTGCTGGCGGGGAAAACTTGTTTGGTGATGTGCGCAAGGGATACTTAGAACTTGACCTGGCGGAAGTAGAACGCCGCCGACCGGATATTTTTCTGGTCTATTCTGAGCCAGAACTGCCCATTCAAGCCGTTGATTTGGCGCGTGAGCGCGGCTGGAACATCCCCCTCATTCAGGCTGATATTTCGCCTGCCCATAACATCATCCACGATGGCCCTTCTATGATGCGTGCCGCTCGCTGGCTGCACGGAGAAATCCGACGCGCTGCACAGGAGACTAGATGAAACGCGTCCTGCTCTCTTGGTCTTCTGGCAAAGATAGTGCTTGGGCGCTTCACATGTTGCGCCAACAGCCTGATGTCGAAGTGTGCGGATTGCTAACCACCTTTAACGAGAGCAACCACCGCGTTGCCATGCACGCTATCCGGCAGGAACTGGTGCAGGCGCAGGCGATGGCTGCCGGCTTGCCGTTATGGGCCGTTCCCTTGCCCTATCCTTGTCCAAACGAAGTGTATGAAGCGCGCATCCGTGCGGCGTTGGAACGCGCCCGCGGCGAAAATATCACCCATGTTGCTTTTGGTGACCTGTTTCTTGAAGACATTCGTGCTTACCGCGAGCAGATGATGGCCGACAGCGGACTTCAACCTCTTTTCCCGCTTTGGTGTTCTGCCAACCAAACGCCGGCCTTAGCGCGGCAAATGCTCCAACACGGGTTGTGCGCTGTTCTCGTCACCATTGACCCCCAACAACTCAGCCCAGCCTTTGCTGGACGCCGGTACGATGCGCAATTGTTGTCCGATTTGCCCCCTCATGTTGACCCGTGCGGTGAACGCGGCGAGTTTCATACCTTTTGTTTTGCTGGCCCTATGTTTCGTCACCCCATCCGCTTTCAGATTGGACAGAACCTGCAGCGCGATGGGTTTCATTTCACCGACCTGATACCCCTATAGGAGGGTTCCTGATGACTCCCAATGTTAAGCATGGCCTGACGATTGTTCACACCGGCGATGGTAAAGGCAAATCTACTGCTGCTTTTGGCATGGTCTTGCGTGCCTGGGGGCGCGGTTTTCGCGTGTGTGTCATCCAATTTCTCAAAAATGAGAGTGGCAAGTGGGGAGAAGTGTTGGCTGCCCAAAGACTGGGCATCGAATGGCACATCAGCGGCGATGGTTTCACCTGGACCTCGAAGGATATGGATGCGACCATTGCCCGCGCCCAATTAGGCTGGGAATTGGCCAAAGAGAAGATAGCGTGTGGTCAATATGACCTGATTGTTTTAGACGAATTTACCTATCCCTTGTCTTTTGGCTGGCTTGACCTACCCGAGACGATTGCCTGGCTCAAGGCGTACAAACCTGCTCATCTGCACCTGGTCATCACCGGTCGCAATGCCCCACCGGAATTGTTAGATTATGCCGACTTGGTCAGCGAAAGCCGCGAAGTGAAACACCCCTTTCGGAAAGGGCTAAAAGCGCAACCAGGGATTGAGTTCTAAGAAGTGCAAATTAATGCTCTCAAAATCAAACTGAATCCACGACCATCCTATGAATATTGCTCACATCCTCGCCCAACCCGGCACACATTTCAGTTTTGAGTTTTTCCCTCCCAAAACCCCCGAAGCCTCGCAAACCTTGTTCGAGGCCATTGAACGCCTAAGCCCCCTCCACCCCTCTTTTGTGAGTGTAACCTATGGCGCCAATGGCTCAACGAGAGACCTGACCCGTGACCTGGTCATTCGTTTGCGACACCAAACCTCTTTGAATGTAGTTGCCCATATCACCGCCGTTGGCGCTTCACGCTCCCAAATTCATGCGCTGTTAGAAGAATATGCGCAGGCAGGCATCGAGAACTTGATGGTGTTACGCGGAGATCCACCCAAAGATGTTCCAAACTACAGCCCGCCCGCCGATGGCTTTCGGTATGCCGCCGATTTGGTTGCCTACATCAAAAAACATTTTCCGCACATGGGCATTGGCGTGGCCGGTTTCCCTGAAGGTCACCCAGAAACTCCTAATCGGTTACTCGAAATGGAGTATCTCAAAGCCAAAGTAGATTGCGGTGCTGACTATATATGCACCCAGTTGTTTTTTGATAACCGCGACTTTTACGACTTTTGCGAGCGGTGCGAGATAGCCGGAATTCGTGTTCCCATCTTGGCTGGAATTATGCCTATTACATCGCTTTCCGGCTTGCGTCGCATGTCTGAGTTGGCCCTGGGTTCACGTATCCCGGCCAAATTGCTGCGCGCCATACACCGCGCGGAAGATGATAGAGCCATCGAGCGGATTGGCATTCACTGGACGACCGAACAAGTCTTTGACCTGTACGACCAAAATGTCAAAGGGATTCACTTCTATACCCTCAATCGTTCTTGCCCAACCCTCAAAGTATATGAAATTTTGGGCAAAAGTTTAGGTGAAAATTGGAGTGTGCCATGAACCTTCCT
>QEXW01000100.1 GCA_003130845.1 Anaerolineae bacterium | reverse complement strand
TGCTTGGCCAACGGCTGGAGCGTGAAATCCGCGACGAACTGTACATCGCCCTACTCGGTAAAAGCATGACGTTTCACAGCCTGCAACCGGTCGGGGACACGATGGCGCGGGCAACCAATGATGTGCGTGAAGTCAACCTGATGTTCAACCCTGGCATCAACCTGGTAATCGGCTCGTTCTTCTTCTTGGTTATGCCAATTGTCACGGCGCCGCGCTATCACCCGGCTTTGGTCATCACACCGGCCCTCTTTATGCTGGCATATTTTATTGCCCTGGCCCTCTATCTCAAACAACTAGCGCCGGTTTCCGATGAGGTACGCGCCGCTTTTGGGGAAATGAACACGCATCTATCAGAATCGCTGGACGGCGTGGAAACCGTGAAAGGCGCGGCACAGGAAACCACCGAAGTGGAGAAGTTTGTTCTGAATGCACGCCGCGTCCGCCAGGCATTCGTCAAGCAAGGCGACATGGAAGCCCGCTTTATCGCGTTTCTGTTATATGGGATTGCCATCGCCGCCGGCCTGACTCATGCGCTGATTTTATTTCGCCAAGGCTTACTCAACACCGGACAGGTGATTGGCTACTTCGGCCTCTTACGCATGCTTGACTTCCCCACCTTTACCTCGACCTGGGCATATACTCAGGTTTCGATGGGCCTGGCCGGGGCACGACGCATCCTCGAATTGATTAACCGTCAAACTGACCTAGACCAGAATGCGGCTGGCTATAGCGGCCCTATGCACGGCGAGATTGAATTTCGAAACGTCTCGTTTTCTTATGCCGATAACGCACCCGTACTAGAAAACCTGACGTTTAAGGTCAAACCTGGTCAAACCGTTGCTATTGTGGGGCAAACGGGAGCAGGCAAAACTTCGCTTGTCAAATTGGTCAATCGCACCTACGATGTCAACCAGGGACAGGTTCTGATTGACGGGCGAGATGTGCGCGAGTGGAATCTGGCGGCCTTGCGCTCACAGATTTCGATGATTGAACAAGATATTTTCCTGTTCTCCCGCACCATCGCCGAAAACATCGCCTTTGGGAAACCCGGCGCAACACCCGAAGAAATCGAAGCCGCCGCGCGTGCTGCCCAAGCACATGAATTCATCATGAGCTTTGAAAAAGGGTATGACACCCTGGTGGGCGAACGCGGCGTAACGCTTTCGGGAGGACAACGCCAACGCTTGGCACTCGCCCGCGCATTTCTGACCGACCCACGCATTCTGATTCTGGATGACTCGACCAGTGCCATTGACTCGGCCACGGAAGATAAAATCCAACGCGCTATCTTCGCGGCCGCGCGGGGACGCACCACACTCCTCATCACCCACCGTCTCAGCCAGATACGCTGGGCAGATTTGATTATCGTTTTGCGCAACGGTAAACTGGCCGCCATTGGCACACACGAGGAACTAATGCAAACTTCCGAAGCCTACAGCCGCATCTTTCGGGAATAGTAGGCGTTCACCGACACAGGTCTGCTCGCCCGAATACGGTTGATAACTGATAACTGACACCTGGATACCGCTTATGGGCTTTTTTGCTGGATTAAACAACGAAAAATACGACCGCCAATACTCCGACCGCGAGTTAATGCGGCGCATTACTGATTACTTTACCCCTCAAACAGGCCGCCTGACCATGATTGTGGTACTGGTGATGGCCATGGCAGGCTTGGGCGCAGCCTTACCGGTCATTGTCAGCCGCATTATGGACCTGCTTGAAACCCGCCCAACGCCACAAGCGATTGCGCTGGTGGGCATCGGAATGACGGGAATTGCCTTTCTGACCTGGGGGTTGAACTGGCTGAGACGCAGCCTGACCGTGCGAGCGGTCGGCGATGTTGTCCTAGAACTACGCACCAAAGCCTTCCGCGCCGCAGCCGAACACGACTTGTCGTTCTACGACCAGTTTTCCAGTGGGCGGATTGTCAGCCGCATTACCAGTGATACCAACGACTTCGGGCAGTTGGTGGTCATCGTTACCGATGTCGCTTCTCAAATCATGCAAACTGTCGTTTTGGGCATTGTCCTCTTTCGGGTAGAATGGCGGCTCTTCCTGGTGATGTTGGCTTTCATGCCGATTGTGCTGGGCATTGCCTTGGGCTTTCGCAAACTAGCGCGCCTTGTCACCCGGCGCGGAATGCAAGCCATGGCCGACGTCAATGCCACCATCAAAGAAACGGTGAGCGGCATTGCCGTCGCCAAAAATTTTCGACAAGAGGCGAGCATTTTCGAGACCTTCGACACAGCCAACCAACAGTCGTACCAAGTCAACGTGCGACGCGGGTTCGTCCTGGCCTTGGTCTTTCCTGTTCTCAACGCTGTTAGCGGCATTTTTGTAGGGATTTTGGTCTATGCCGGAGGCTGGGGTGCTGCCGCAGGTCTTCTCAGCATTGGTGCCTGGTACCTGTTCATCAACTCACTCGAATATTTCATGTTCCCCTTACTCAACCTGACTTCGTTTTGGGCCCAGATTCAAGGTGGACTTTCAGCCGCAGAGCGCGTCTTTGCGTTGATAGATGCCGACCCGAACGTGCAACAAACTGCCAAACAGGACGTCCCGCCGCTCAAAGGCGAAATTCGTTTTGAAAATTTAGATTTTCGATATAAAGAAAACGAACCCCTTCTGACAAAATTCAACTTGCACATCCACCCGGGGGAAACCCTGGCGTTGGTGGGACATACAGGCGCCGGCAAATCATCCATTGCGAAATTGATTGCCCGCTTTTATGAATTCCAGGCAGGTCAACTGCTGATAGATGGACAAGATATTCGCACCTTTGACCTGCAACAATATCGCCGACAATTGGGCATTGTCTCGCAAGTACCGTTTCTCTTTTCCGGCACAGTTGAAGAAAACATCCGCTACGCCTGCCCAAGCTGCACCGGGCGAGCAGAAATTCTCGAGATGGCACGCAAAATTGGCGATGGCGAATGGCTGGAGACCTTGCCCGATGGGCTAGATACGCAAGTCGGCGAGCGAGGCGCACGCCTCAGCATGGGACAACGACAACTGGTCGCCCTGATGCGTGTTCTCATTCAAAAGCCCGCCATTTTTATTTTGGATGAAGCCACCGCCAGCATTGACCCGTTCACCGAGTGGCAAATTCAGCAAGCGTTAGACCTGATTCTGCAGCAATCTACCAGCATTCTCATTGCACACCGCCTTTCAACAGTAAAAGCCGCCGACCGAATTGTCGTCATGAAACAAGGCGCAATTATCGAGGAAGGTAACCACGAAACTTTACTCAAACAAGGCGGCCACTATGCCGAACTCTATAATACCTACTTCCGCCATCAATCCCTCAGTTATCGCCCAGATTGGGTGAATGAAAAATTAGCAAGCACTCCGCTTCCACTTGCAGAAAGTACATAAGCCAAACCCAAGCCTCCCCCACGCAGAATGGGGGAGGCCTTCTTTAGGGAAGGAAAAACCAATAACGAGCGAAAACCCAACAGTCTTAGGCCATTTTCATTGTCTCGATAGCAGCCTGTATATGCACCACAGCCTCGGTAAAGTTGCTTTATAAAACTTAACCTAACTGACCAAACGCAACAGGCCGTTTGATTTTTTCGCAAGTCAGACAGAACGTTAACAATTACCAAATTCCACGCATAGCAGTATAATGCAGCGAAATTTTGGCATCCTTGGCAAGGAGATAGGTTATGGAAATCATCGGGAGCATTCTTGGCCTTTTGGTGCTAGCGAGCATTCTGCTAGCATTGTTTGAACTTCGGGTACGGCAGCCGGATACATTGGTGTTATACGAATCCAAAGGCAAAGTTGGCCTGCGGGAAGGATTGTTTTACCCACGCCATTTCAGCCTGCTGCTCAAGCGCGCACCGCATCCGGTTCAATTGAATATCGAAGCAACCGCTGCCGGCAACTTGGGTGTTATTGTCAAGCTGGTTGGTTCGGTGGCGCCAGCGTTGGATAATCTAAGCGCCTTGATACGAATCGGCGGCTGGAATAGCGATGCCGTCGCCCGTGCTGCCGAACAAGCCAGCATCCGCCTGGAGGGACTGGTCAAGGAGTATGCGCAACAATCGGAAATTCAGGCGCTTTCCTCTAAAGGGCTATCTGAATATCTTGAAGCACAATCGGCCAGCTTCAAGGACCGCTTTGGGCTAGAGGTCATTTCCCTGGCGGTCGTCTCGCTCGACCCAGCCGATTCTGAAATCGCCGAGGCCTTACGCCAACAAGAAGAAGCCCGTCTGCTAGAACAGACCGAAAAACTAAACAACCAGGCGCGCATTGCCGCAGCCAAATCGAAATATCAGGCCGATGAAGAAATCGCCGCGATGGAACATGAATTGGAGTTAAAGAAACTTGCACTCAAAAAAGAACGCTTGGCACAAGAAGACGCCATCGCCCAAAAACGCCTGGAAGACGAACTCGCCCGCAGCCGCATGAGATTAGCGTTCGAAAAAGAAGAGCTCGACATTCTCAAAAATAACCCTGAACTGCTCATTCTCACCCCGCAGGCTGCCCGCTTGGCTGAAGCCAGCCAAGGCCTAAAGAATGCCCGCACGGTCATCTCACTCTCAGCACAAGATTTAGCCAATACGGAGTGGGGCGAGCTGTTCCAAAAGATGTTACAGAAAGCAGTGGAAAAATCCTAAGCGCCAAGAACACCACAAACACGAAAGCCCTGCTTCGTGTTTAGAAACATTATGCCGCATTCTGACCCCCTCGCCCCCTTCCGCCTCAAGCCAATTCGAGCCGCGCGCGTTTCCGAAATTAGCGAGGCGACTGCTGCAGCGCCGGTTGCACCTGAAGAGCGCGTCAATTTCCACATTGGCAACCCGCTCCAAGATGAACGCCTGTCCTCTCTGTTTCTACGGATTGCGCTGGGGGTAGACTTTCGCCGCCAGGATTTAGCAAGCGTCGCTTCTCTGCTCGAACACCTGGATTTAGCCGCCGAAGAACGACCCAAAGTAGAATTTCTGCACCGCTTAATCCAACGCAGCAGCCCCTATGCCCCCCGTGGCGGTTACCATCGCAAAAATCCACATCCCCTGGTCGAGATATTCGCCCGCTGGCTCGAAAACCAACCCGAACCCCTGCGGTATAACCTTAACGACCCCGCCGGCAAACGCGAAATCATCCTCTCCTCTGGTGGCATGCTCGAAACCTTGCGCGTCATACTGACGGCGCTTTCGAATTATTTGCAGGTCACCCCCGCGCGCATTTTCACCTACCGCCTAGACCTGCCGTCCGCATATCGGGAAATTCCTCGCCTGCGCTTCGAGACTCTGCCCGAAGATGAAACCGAGGCCCGCACCGCCCTCGCAGCAGCCCTACCTACTACGCCAGATACTCCCTCCTTTTTGCTAGTTGGCGCACCGCTCAGCGAAGAAACGCGCCGAAAGCTACGCTCACTGAGCGTCACATGGCCCTTGCTCTTTATCGAGGCCAATAACACCCTCAACCAGCACTCACTGGCGCGCGAGGCCAAACTCGTTCAACGCGTCATCCGCCTGCTCACACCCGGCATCTTCCATCCCCGGCTCAATTCGCTCTCAACCGTCTTCGTGATTGGCAACGCCGACCTGCTAGCCGTAATTGAAACCGTCCACTTCTCGCTCAAAGGCACACCCTCCGCTTCGGAAATTGAATTCCTTCACTTTTTGCTAGAAAACAACCTGCCCAAAATCAAAACAACGGCGAACACCCGCTTTCTGCTTGAACCCGAATGGCCTGACGAGCCAGAGCATGACCCCTCCCCGGCCAGCGTACTGACCAACCTGGCGCTCCGAGCAGGCAAACGGCTAAATAGCCTAACACAGGCCAAAATTCAAATTGCCGAACGCACCGCAACCCGCCTGGGAGATAAAGTTGAACAGGCAGCACGCCTCCTACACCAACGCTGGGATTCTGCCCAAATAGACGCATTCGCTGACACCGACACCCTAGCCCTGCTGGACGAACTGACCAACAACATAGATAATCCCTCCTGGCGGGCACGCTTGGAACGCAGTTTCCTGGCCGTTTTCACCCATCACCAACCACAATACCGGCCCGAAGCCTGCCTGGTGACCAGCGGCTCTTCGCGCACAGCGCTCGGTTTACTTGGCTTTCACTGCGGCATCACCGATGTTGTCTTTCCAGATTTAAGTTGGTCGTACGAACAATGCTTCCCCAATGCGTATGCCGTACCACTCACCGATGCGCTGACCCTGGATGTAGATGCCCTCATCGCCAAACTAGATAGCCTATGCCGCGCCGACCCCACCTGGCCAGAGCGTGGCGCACTCGCCATCAACAACCCCCATAACGCCACCGGACGCATCTTTGCCGAAGCCGATATTCGCCGCCTTTTAGCCTGGTGCCTGCAACGCGGTATTTATGTGGTGGACGACCTGGCATACCAAAATGTCGCCCCGGTCAACGACTTGCCGCTCATCAAGACCGCCCGCCAAGTGGCCGATGACCTGGTACGCGAAGGAATCATCAGCGAAGAACAAGCCGAACGGGTAATCAGCGTCCACTCCATGTCCAAAACCGACTGCCTGGCCGGAGCACGCCTGTCGGTCGTCGAAATTCGCCCCACCACCCTGCGCGAGCGCTTCCGCACCGTCAATGACTGCATTTCGCCCAACCTGGCAGCCATTTTCATGACGTACTTGTTCTATCGTGGCCCACGCCCCGCAGCGCGCGCCTACTGGCGCTTGCGCAACGCCATCTTCAAGGAACGCACCGATGCCCTACTCGCCGCGGTGGCCAACCTGCCCGCCGAACGCAACCCCTTCGGCCTAACCATACTTCCCCCCACCGGCAGCATGTACCCGCTCCTACAGGTCAGCCGCCTGCCAAATGGCCTTTCGCTCGATTGGCTGGCCTCCGCCCTAGCGCGGCGTGGGATTGGCCTACTCCCCCTGGCGAGTTTCGCTCGCACCGAGGCCGGGTTCGACACCGGTCGCAGCACCTTCCGCCTGACCCTGGGCGGTGTAGATGGCGCCGAGACCATGCGGCACAAAGCCCGCCGCCTGCTAATTGACCTCAACCGGCTCATAGAAGAAGAAGATGCCCGTTATAACCGCAAAGAAATCCGATTTACCAACCCACCTTTTTCTTTAGAAGAAAAAACCGGCGTCATGACACGCTGGCAATTTCTTGCCAAGCAAATCATCCAACAATTCGAAAACCGAACCGCCTGGAAAGCACTCGAAAGTTTACCTGGTGTAGATGCAGCCCGTCTGCGCGCCGAGTTCAGCAAAAATTACCTGCCTGAGCGCTTAAACCTATTCGAACAGCGCTTGCACGAACGCGCCCTCATCAACGAAGCCCGAACGCACAAAGCCGCCACCGATAGTGACTGGTTGACCGCGCGGCTAGAACGCGAATTCATGAAAGATTCCCTCACCCGCCGACAAGCCGCCTTCCGCCAACGCACCCACGACCGTACCGTTCACCCCACCCAAAAATATTCCCTCCAAGCCGAACTGGTCATAGACAGCCTACAGCACGCGCTGCTTGCCGGAGAAACACCCTCACCCCACCTAGCCCAAAAAGCAGCCCATGAACTTCTGCGCGAATTTTTAGGCCAAAACATCAGCATCAACTCCGAACTCGAAGCCGCCGAAATCCTGGCCGATTTCGATTCCCTCACCGCCGCCGAAGACTACACCGACCTGTTCAGCACAGCACACCTGCCAACCTTCCTTTCATTTTGGAGTGATTGGGATGGCTCCAACCGCCCCTCGGGGCAAGGTCACCGCCTGGCCGCTGCGGCAGTCATGGAAAACGTGCGCCGCATGGCCCACATTTTAGACCTGTTGCGCCGCGCCGACCCACGCGCACCGATTGCTCCCGAATTACTCACCGAACTAGAACGCCTACCCGAACGCAGCGCACGCTTCACCCAACTCCTCAACGAAATCACCCAACTCACCCACCAACTCGAACAACGCTATCGCGGCTTTCTGCCCTACTCTCTCAACGCCACCCCGCTCCAACGCCTGGCGGCACGCCTACGCCTGCGCCGTGACCCAGCCGAGGTCCTTTGGCAACACAACGACCGGTACGAACGTAAAATGCTTGAACTGCGCGCCCAACGCCGCGCCATGCTCGAAACCTGGTTTGCACTCAACAAAAAACTGCGCAAACAACTCCATGCGCTCATCCCACACATCTTGGCGAACCGCCAATCCCAACCGCTCTTGCGCGCCGTAGCCGGCTACCACGACATCTTACAGCGCATCGTCATCACCCCGCGCATTCACCAGGGCATGATTACCTCGCGCGAACAATTTGCCATCGAAACCACCGCCTTCAACATGCAGGAAATCAATGCCATCGCCGGCAAATACGGCAACCCCGGCCTGACCCTAGCCTTGCAAATTAGCCTATCCACCCGCCCCGAAGCGTTAATCGCCCTCGACCGCAAAATGACCACACAATTTGAACGCTTCCGGCGCGAATATCCCGAATCTGACTTGCCCGGCATCTGGCTAATCCCGCTCTTCGAAGACATCGAAGCCGTCGAAAGCATCCCATCATACCTCGACCGCGTGTGGGATTACGCCAACCAAACCCGCCACACCGACCAGACCCCCCAAAGCCGCTTCTCCGAAATCCTAGCCGAAATCTTCATCGCCGGCTCAGACCTGAGCCAACAAATCAGCCAACCCAACAGCGCTTTTCAGTATGTCAAAGCCAAATATCGCATCCACACCTGGCTGGCCGAACATGGTCTAGCCAACTCAATCCGGCTCAAATTGGGCAGCGGCGAACCCATGCAGCGCCAAGGCGGATACTACTCACCGGTCGCCGGGCAACCCGCCTTCACCAACCCTGAAAAGCACCGCAAACGCCTGGCAAAAAACCTACCGCCCGCCGCATTGCGCAGCACCGCCTACGCCGTCACCCCATTGCAAGGAGTCTTCCTGGGTGGCGACTTACGCACCCTACAAAGCAACATCTCGGAACAAATGCGCTTCCTGCCCGTGCGCGACCTGGCAAACCTGCTCTACCACCTGCGCGAAACCCAACAAGCACACCGTCAGCACCTGCTGCGCGCCGCCGAAACGCTCACCGAAAGCCGCATGGGCCTCAAAGGGCGCGGCGTTCAGGAGATGGAGCGGCTCACCATGGGCCTCAGCGAACCGCTCTACGAAGGCTTCCTCAACGAACTGACCGAGCACTTCCGCCAAATCCTCTATGGACGACCCGAAGATGTCTTTGGCCTGCACATCGTCTCCTACTTCATCGGGCGCACCATCCCCCAACTGCGCGACCGCCCCACCTCGCGCCGACGGGCCACTGCCGGCCTCGACCGTGGACAGCAAATTGTAGCCAGCGTAGCCGAAATGATTCCTCTCTCCCAGCAAGGCAGCATGCTGCGCGCCATCTCACACAACCAGGCTCAGACTGCCATCTTGGGCATCAACCAATTAACCACCGGTCTGTTCCGCGCACTGGAATACTACGCCCAAAAAGCCCTGCCCGAAGCCGAACGAGAAGGGCTAATCGCCGAACGCATCCTGCCGCGCCTGCCGGTCTACGACATCCTGCACACCCTGCGCCTGTATCAAGATTGGCGTGGCGAAACCATCCGCCGCATCGAAACCGCCTTCCCGGCCGGGCATCCCACCTTTGTTGCCCTGCGCGAAGACCACGATGCCATGCTGCGCTACCTGCCCCTCTTCCAACAAGAACTCCTGCGACGGCATGGCCTCAACGTCAGTGACTTCTTCCAAAACGGCATCTTTATCCCCGACTTACTCCCTGCCCTACGGCCTGACTTGGCTGTCCTACTACAAGCCGACCTATTTAACACCGACCTGGAGCGCATGTTAACAGGCGGCAACGGCAAGCTCGAACCCTCCTGGCTGCGCGAAACCCGCCGCTTGCTGACCCTGCCCGACCAAGTGCGCTCCTGGCGCTCCACCATCTGGGACCTGATGGGCGATTCAATTCATCAGCGCGTGCAAAGCTTCACCGAACTGGCAGCCGCCTTACACGCCTTCTCAACCACTCGCCCCGGCGCAACCCTGCGTTCAGCATCCCCCAGCGCTCGTTTACCTTCCGCCCTGGCTGCCTTCCTACGTTCCTCGCGCGTAGATGACGAAATGCGCCAATTTCTGATTGGCGCCATGGAACAACTCAGCCACATCACCGAAAGCAGCATCGAAGTACCGGTCAGCATCATCCGCGCCATCAAAGACGTAGAACGCATTGCCCAAATCGAAGAAGCCGCCCTCCCACCCGAAAAACAAGCCGTCCTGCGCATGTGCGTATTGCAGATTGCCAGACTGACGGGAGAGAGTGGTTAATGCACCCTATCCGATGACATCGAAAGTAAAGAGGAGAGAAGTTGCGATGGGCATCAGGGGGATAAGGGCTGGCGCAGTACCAACGTTGGATTGAATATCAGGAAAATACTTTCTATACTGACTATGCAACGAACATTCTAGAACGCCTGTCATTCTCCATTGCTCTGCCGGCGTATCGGTCTGGTAAGAGAGACAAGAATGATGGTGGTTGATAACCACACGCACAAACAAAATTCCACTTGCTTCTTTGGGTTACAAGAAAGGCAAGCTGGAATTTTTTACTTAATCCCCCTGCAACGTTTCCTTCACATCCCTAGACATCTTCCAAGCGACCGACGACAAACGGTCTCCCAATTTTTTCATCTACTGAAAGGAAAAAAGATGAAAACATATTCGTATTTGCCCATTCCTGTGCTGCTGACCACGGCTTTGCTCATCGCATGCAACATGCCCAATGCTGAGCAAGTAAACCAAGTTCCGTCTCCCACTGCAACTGCTGCTGCAACTGCTGCCGCAACTTCTGTTCCAACATCCCAGCCAGCCATTCTGACCGTTGCCGAAGAAACCGGCTGCTTTTACGGCCCGGGCAGCAACTATGACCAGATGACCTTGCTGGCCCCCGGTCAAACCTTCGAGATAACCGGCATTGACGATGACATTGCCTGGATTGACGACGACATCGCCTGGTTTCAGGTGGACCCGACTGCCATTATTGACCCCGATCCGCCGGATCGTCCCCCCAACGAGACGGCCGGGGCAGGGATGACCGTCCGCTGTTGGGTGCCCAGCGACAAGGTGGAAACCGAGGGCGACCTGACCCAGGTGCCGATTATCCAGGTGCCTGTGCTGAGAGTTGCGCAGGCAATTGGCTGCTATCAAACGCCGGAGGTGCTTTCCGGCATAGTGGTTAACTTGGATGTGGGTCTGTGGTTCCGCATTCTGGCCATTGACGATGACATTGCCTGGATTGACGACGACATCGCCTGGTACCAGGTGGACCCGACCGCAGTTGTAGACCCCGAACCACCGCATCGCCCGCTTGACGAACTCTCCCCTCAGCCCGACCCGCCCGGCGCGCAGACCCGCCTTCGCTGCTGGGTGCCCGGAGACAAGGTTGAAACCGAGGGAGACCTATTCGTTTTGCCAATCGGTTTTCATCACCCTGGCTTGCGCGTCCTGACCAATGCCAATTGCCGCTCGGGGCCAACACGCGACTATCCGGTGCGCAGTTTTGTGACCGCCGGCAGCCAATATGCGATTCGGGCGCGCAACAGCCACGGCGACGCCTGGATGATTTTCGACCCGGCCATCAACGGCACGTGTTGGATTTATGGCGGTCTGGCAGAAGTATTCGGCGACACCGACTTGGTCATGATTATTGACCCGGAACCGCCCGACTTGACCATGCCAGAGGCGACCAAAATGCCAAAGCCCCAACCGGTTACAGACTGCTCCCAGTACAACACCAATCCTGCGGCTTGCAACGCCAACCCAGCCTGTTACTGGGATGCGAGTGTCCCGCCGAATGGGGTGTGCAAGAACAAGTAAAACGCGACCTACCACCCTGTTCACCCTGTAGGCCACCCAATCTAGTAAAACCTTGCGCTCAGCCTCTCAAACGCTCGTCAAACTTCTGCACCGGCTGCCTTCTCGCGCTCCTCACGCAAAGATGACGAACTACGCCGACTTCTAGGGGGACCATCCAATCAAAAATCCACATCACCCCCAATAGCATCAAAACATCTATCACCCTGACACTACAGACCAAAAACGAATGACCGAATCGGCACAACCACCAGCCCGAAAAACAGGCTCTACGTGGTATAAATGACATACATAGTCAGAGAAAACAGCGAAGAGCCATCTCCATCGAAACATCCGATTTCCTAATCTCGCCAAAGGTCTCTCCCATGCCCACCCCCACCTATGACGCCATCGTCATCGGCGGCGGCCATAACGGATTAATCAACGCCGCCTACCTGGCCCGCGCCGGGAAAAAAGTCCTGGTTCTGGAGCGCCGCCCCATCCTTGGCGGGGCTGCCGTCACCGAAGAAATCTTCCCTGGCTTCCGCTTCACCGAGTTTTCCTACGTCGTCAGCCTGCTACGCCCCGAAATCATCCGCGAGTTGGAACTGCCCCGGCACGGCCTGAAAATCCTGCCCCTGCCCAGCACCTACACCCCCCTGCCAAACGGCGACTACCTGGCTGCCTGGGCCGACCACGACGACACCCGCCGCGAACTCTACCGCCACTCCCCGCGCGACGCCGACGCCTACGACGACTACGCCCGCCTGATGGTACGCATGGCGATGGCCGTCAAGCCTCTACTGGCCCTCGTCCCGCCCGACCCGGCCTCGCTCTCCCCCCGCGACCTGCTCGGCCTGTGGAAAACCGCCCGCTATGCCGCCGGTTTAAGCGAAAAAGACCTCTACGCCCTGGCCAAACTCATCACCCAATCCTCCGCCGACCTGCTCGATGACTGGTTCGAGACCGACGCCCTCAAAGGAACCAAATCTGCCAGCGGCATCATCGGCACCTTCCTTGGCCCCCGCTCGCCCGGCACGGCCTACGTCCTGCTCCATCACTACATGGGCGAAATTGACGGCGCCTTCCGCGCCTGGGGCTTTGCCAAAGACGGCTCCGGCGGGGTGACGGCCTCCATCACCAACGCCGCCCGCGCCCTGGGGGTCGAAATCCGCACCGCTTCCCCGGTCAAACAAGTCATCGTCAAACATGGCCGCGCGGCGGGCGTTGCCCTCGAAAACGGAGATGAATTCCACGCCAAAGTCATCGTCTCCGCCGCCGACCCCAAGCGCACCTTCCTGCAATTCGTCGAACCCAAATACTTCCCCGAAGACTTCCTCACCCAAATCCGCAACTTCCGCGTGCGCGGCTCCTCCGGTAAACTCAACCTGGCCCTCAGCGAACTGCCCGATTTCTCCCCCCGCTCCCCCCGCGCCGCCCACTTCCTGGCCTCCATCACCCCCGACCCGCTCACCCTATATCGCGGCGCAATCTCCATCAGCCCCAGCATCGAATACATCGAACGCGCCTACGACGACGCCAAATACGGCCAACCCTCCCGCCGCCCCTACATAGACATCGTCATCCCCTCCATGATAGACCCCGACATGGCCCCGCCCGGCCAGCACGTCATGTCATGCTTCGTCCAATACGTCCCCTACGATGTCGAAGGCGGCTGGACCGAAGAGCGCAAAGCCCAATTCGCCGAAAACGTCATCAGCACCCTCGAAGAATACGCCCCCAACATCCGCCGCGCCATCGTCGGCATGCAAATCATCACCCCCGCCGACATCGAACGCATCGCCGGCATCACCGGCGGCAACATCTTTCACGGCGAACTGCTCCTGCACCAACTCTTCTTCCTGCGCCCCGCCCCCCAATGGGCCGACTTCCGCACCCCCCTACCCGGCTACTACCTGGCTGCCAGCGGCGCACACCCTGGTGGCGGGGTCATGGGCGCAGCCGGCAAACTGGCCGCCACGGAAATTCTCAAAGATTGGAAATAAACCTTGCTCTTGTCCCCTCTCCCGATGGGAGAGGGGCAGGGGTGAGGGCAAGGTGAACTATGAACCGCTACGACGTACTCATCATTGGCGCCGGCCACAACGGCCTTACTGCCGCCGCATATCTTGCCAAAGCCGGGAAGCGTGTCCTGGTCCTCGAACAACGCCCACTCGTGGGTGGGTTTTGTGTTGGAGAAAACGACACCCCCACCCTGGCCCCGTTTCCGCGCGGCATACTCCGCCCGGACATCATCCGTCATCTCGGCCTGGAACGATTCGGACTGAATCCCGCTCCCGCCTCGACAGATTTAATCTCCCTCCTGCCGGGTGGCCGTCAACTCCTCCTCTCGGCAGATACCGCCAAAACAGTCGATTCCATCTCCCAATTCTCCAAAGCGGATTCCGCCCGCTGGCCGGCCTTCATCCGCTTCATGGACCGAGCCGCCGCCTTCCTCGAAGCCGCCTACGCCACACCCATCCCTCGACTGCCCCGATTTTCCCTAAAAGAAGGCCTGCCCCTTGCCCAACTCGCCCTCAAACTGCGCGCCCTCGGCCCCCAAGACATGCACAACGTCATCCGCCTCCTACCGATGACCGCCAAAGAATTTCTTGATGAATGGTTCGAGAGCGAAGAACTCAAAGCAGCCATCGCCAGCCTGGGCATCCACAACGCCAACCTGGGAGTCATGTCAGCGGGCAGCGCCTACAACCTCCTGCACCAATACCTGATTCGTGGCGGGTGGGGACAGCCCGCCATTGATTCGCGCCAGGTCATCGCCGTCCTGGAAAGCGCGGCCAAAGCCTACGGCGCGGAAATCCGCGCCAACGCCGAAGTCACGCGCATCACAGTCGAAAACTACTGCGTCACCGGCGTCCGCCTGACCAATGGCGAGCATCTATCCGCTTCATCCGTTCTCTCCTCCGTTGACCCCAAAACCACCTTCCTGCGCCTCGTCACCCCCGAACCGCTCGACCCCGCATTCGTCTGGCAGGTCCAGCGCATCAAAATGCGCGGCGTCAGCGCCAAACTGCAACTGACCTTAAACTCATCCGTACACCCGTTTCAATCCATCCGCTTATCCGCTTCCTCATCCGCTACCTCATCCGTTTCTCCGCTTGAATCTGTCCGTTTCTCCGCTTCCTCATCCGTTTTCATCATCGCCCCCTCCCTGGCCTACCTTGAACGCGCCTACGACGCCGCCAAATATGGCCAAATCTCCGAAGCCCCCTACCTTGAACTCACCGCATCCGCTTCATCCGCTGCCCCATCCGCTTCATCCGTTTCCCCATCCGTTGCCCCATCCGCTGCCCCATCCGAATTCGTTTTGACCGTTCACTTCCAGTTCGCCCCCTACTTTCTCAAGGGGACAGCCTGGGACGACTCAACCCGCGCCATACTTGAACGAATTACGCTCGACGCGCTGCATGAATATATCCCCAATCTAAAATCCCAAATCGAAAATCTAAAATCCCTGACCCCCCTCGACCTCGAAACCGCCTTCTCTCTCACCGAAGGCGACCCACATCATGGCCAACTCATGCTCGACCAATTCTTCTTCATGCGCCCCATCCCCGGCTACGCAAATCACAAAACCCCCATCGAAGGCCTGTACCTGTGCGGCAGCGGCACACATGGCGGCGGTGGAGTCAGCGGCATCCCTGGCCGCAACACCGCCAAAACCATCTTGAAAAAATAGCTGCTCATGCTAAAATTAGATATATGAAGTCCACTTTTCTCGCCGCCCTCTTACGCCTAAACGCCGTTCCTGAAGTTCTGGTTGATCGCGAAGCCTGATTTTCCCGGCGCCAATCCTGGCTGACCGGGTTCCATGACCGTAGGAATCTCCATCGAGACTCCTGCGGTCATTTGTTTACCTGATTGGGTTGTGTGGTTGTCCGGTTATTCGGTTATCCGGTTGTGCAGTTGTTCGGTTATTCAGTTATTCGATTATTCGGTTATCCGTTTATCCGCTTATCCGCTTCACCATCCGCTGCCAAATCCGCTGCTATCATCCGCTTATCCGCTTCACCATCCGTTGCCATCATCCGTTGCCCCATCCGCTTATCCGCTTCACCATCCGCTGCCAAATCCGTTGCATCCATCCGTTTATCCGCTTATCCGCTTCACCATCCGTTGCCACCATCCGTTGCCCAGAAAGGAGCCTCCCATGTCCACCTTCTTCAAAACTGCTGAAACCTTCATCCCTGGCGAAATGACCCTGCCGCAAAAATACTACACCTCCCCCGAAATCTTCGTCCGTGAAAAAGAACGCATCTTCGACCGCTACTGGTTCTGCGTAGGACATCACAGCCGCATTGCCGAACCTGGTCAATACTTTTTACAAGAGATTCTGGGTGAAAACCTCATCATCCTGCGTGACCGGCAGGGAGAAATCCGCGCCTTCTTCAACGTCTGCCGGCATCGCGGCACGCGCATCTGTGAGCAAGCCGAGGGCCGCTTCCGCAACAGCATCCAGTGTGATTACCACGCCTGGACCTACGCCCTCGATGGAAAACTGATAGGCGCGCCGTTCATGAAAGACGTACCGGGATTTCGCTTTGAAGACTTTCCTCTGCGCGCGGCGCATGTCCGTTTGTGGGAGGGATTCATCTTCGTCAACACCAACCTAAACAGCGCCCCGTTGCCCTTCGAAGAACTCTTTACACCACTCCAAGGAAAACTCAACCGCTGGAACGCTCCCGACCTAAAAGTCATACACCGTGAGCAATATGAACTCACATCCAACTGGAAATACATCTTCCAGAACTTCAACGAATGCTACCACTGCCCCACCATCCACCCCATGCTCAACCAATTCACCGACTACACTAGCGGCGCCAACGACCTGGTCGAAGGCCCCTTCCTGGGCGGCTACCTAGAACTCACCCAACAGAGCATGACCGTCACTGGGCGAATGTGCGCCCTCCCGCTCGGTAATCTGACCAGCGGCGATGACAAACGCGCCTATTATTATTCACTCCTCCCCAACCTGCTGCTCAACATCCACCCCGATTACATCATGTACCATCTGATATTCCCCCATGACCCCGGGCACAGCACCATCATCAGCGAGTGGATGTTCCACCCCGAAGCCGCCTCCCAACCTGACTTCAACCCGCAAGACGCCATTGACTTCTGGCACCAAACCAACCTACAAGACTGGCACGTTTGCGAACTCAGCCAGCGTGGCGTAGAATCAGCCGCCTACACCCCCGGCTGGTACACCCCCCGCGAAACCCTGCTAGCCGCCTTCGACCGCGACTACCTGAAAACGATGGAAGCATAGCAACTTATCCTCCGCTTCTTGACCGTTCTCTCGTTCAAAAACCCCAGCAGGCCCGCCGCCGCGAGACCATGACCCACATCCTGGACGCGGCGGCGCGCATCCTTAAGACCAAAACCTTCGAGGAATAGACCATCACCGAAGTCGTTCAGCAAGCCGGTGCTTCGGACAGGGTGTTCTATGGCCGCTTCAAAGATAAAGGAGGGACTGCTGCACGCCCTGGATGAAAGCTTCTTCGCGGAATTCGAGCGTGGAATGCGCAAAGTGGCATTCTTCCTGACAAAAACCTACCAGCGCCAGCGCAGCTTGTTACGTTCGCTGTACATCAAGGCGCGACTGCACGGCGATTCACGCCTCAAACAGTGCGTCTGGGACGAACTGTTCCCCCATCTACCCGGCTACCCCCGCCTAGTCAACCTGGCTGACGGCTGTTTTCACCCTGACGAAATGGTGCTTCGCCGGAGCCAGCCTCGGTTTGGTTCTAGTGGGAGCGGCAGCGGTCATTGGGAAGACCCTGCTCGGCTTGCGAAAACCAACCTAACTACCTTCACCCAATGCTCAAGCATCACGCTTTAGGGATTTCAAAGCAGGCCCAAATCATCAACAGAAAACTGACGTAGTTAATTGGAGTACGAATCGCGTTCAAACTGTTCCAAATGTTTCGCGCGTTTTCCCAATCAGCCGGTGGGGCAGAGGGGTCCCAGCTTAGCACCATGTTATTGATGGGGACATTCAAAACAATAGTGAATACCCCTACGCCAAAGAAAAACAGAGCCCAGCCCAGGGCGGTCAAGCGCCAATAAGCCGTGTGACGCTCTTTCCACAACCGCGCCAAAGGATAGAGCGGCAACAGCATCGCCAAATTTGCCACCACAATCACCCCGGTGGGAAAGGCATCCAGGAAGCGGATTAAGCCCTGTTCCACTTTAGTGTATTCGATGGCGTTCAGCGTCATTAAGGTTGGAATCACACCCTGCTCAAAGGTATAGAGCAAGCCTGCAAACAGTCCAATCCCAAATGTATAAATCAAGTGAGCAATCCGAACACTTTTCATCGCAGTCTCCTTATCGCAATTTAAATTACCACAGTGGCGGCTCAAAGATTTTGAGCAAGAGAATCACAACCACCAAGACACCCATCAACACGCCAATCTGATTCGAGCGCCGCGCCAGCCTTTGATACTCCACATCACCGCTGCCCTTAGCCTCCAAAACCCTAATCTGACGGCTCAACAAGGGCGTATAAACCCCATACGCAATCGCCATCGCCACAACATACAACCCCATCGCAACCCACAAAAAAGGCGCAACGGATTTTCCCATTCCAATCATCAAGGCACCGCTCAGTCCACCGACAAGGTAACACGGATTGGCAACATAATCATCAATAAACTTTACGCCGCGCAAAGCAAACGGCAAACTCGCACTATCTTTGGTGCCTCGTAAAATCCAAATGACATAACTTGCATTCAATCCAACCGCCAGCATGGTCACAAAAATATGCACGAAAACGAGCCAGGTATAAATTAACGGTGGAGCGCCTTCAGGTGGTAAGTGCATATTTCAACCTCCTTTGACTGAATCGACTACCCCAACTATAATCCAAACCACCAGGACGGTCTATGTCAATTCATCCATTTTTTCTTGCCAATCATCCAAAAATGTGGACCCATTAACTCAGATTCTGAACTTGGCACACCTAAAGAGCAGCGTCTACTGTCGCTCTGAACTCGGCTCCCCTTGGGGCCTGCACTTTGCGCCTCGCTCTTGTGCGGTATTTCATGTTCTACATCGAGGCACTGGCTTTTTCCGCCTGGAAGGGCAGACCGAATGGTCACCACTTCAGCAAGGCGACCTATTACTACTGCCAAACGGGCAAGAACACACCATCGTCGAAACCCCCACCACCCAGCCCTTACGAAATCTGGAACTGGATCAATGGGGAGAATGCGCTCTCATGCGCTGGAGCGAGACACCGAGTGCAGTGTTGCTGTGCGGCACCTTCAACTTTGAGTTTCTGAATGCCACATCCTTATTCCAATACTTACCCAGCGTCATTCACATCCCCTACAGCACAGAAAGCCCGCTTAACCGCATTTTAGAATTGATGGCAGACGAAGCCGAAGCACAACGCCCGGCCAAAGAAGTGGTCTTGCGGCGCTTAGCAGATATTTTATTTGTTCAAATCATTCAACGGTGGGTACAAATCCAGGGCAAACCAGACAGGGGCTGGTTATCTGCATTTCATGACCCATTCATCGGCAAAGCCCTAGAACTCATTCATTCCCAGCCACAACAGAACTGGACCGTAGCCTCTCTAGCACGCAGCGTCGCATGCTCACGTTCCGCCTTTGCTGCCCGCTTTAGCGCCCTGATTGGCGAACCACCCCTGGAATACCTAACTCGTTGGCGCATGCAAATTGCATCTCGCCTGCTGACCGAAGACCCCACGTTACGAATTGGCGAAATTGCCGCGCGCGTCGGTTATCGCTCCGAAGCAGCGTTTAGCAAAGCGTTCAAACGTCTGCTCGGTGCTGCCCCCAGTGCTTACCGTAGCACGGCTGAGCAAACAACCGATTAAACTTTCATCCAGGGCGGATTGAGCCGCGCCACCTCGGCATACACCGGGCAATCGAGCGTGTGCGCCCCCGGCAGGTAGCCGGTGCTCATCAGGAACTCGTTCACAATCTCACCGCCGGTAAAGACAAAAGTCTTTTTGAACAACTTCGTCCACTCTTCCTTCGTCAACGGGTGGTGCGCGTCCAGCCAGCCCCGGAACGAGCCGTAGTGCGGGTACAGCGCCAAAATCCGGCGCGCGTTTTCGATGGCCGCATTCACCTTCAGCCGGTTACGGATGATACCGGGATCGGCCAGCAGGCGGGCGCGCTCGGCCTCGCCATAAGCGGCCACCGTTGGCAAGTCGAAACCGTCGTAGGCGCGCCGAAAATTCTCTGCCTTCTTCAAAATCGTAATCCAAGAAAGCCCAGCCTGGTTGATTTCTAGCACCAGCCGCTCAAACAAGAGGTTGTCGTCCTCCAGCGGGAAGCCGTACTGCGTGGCGTGGTAAGCGTAGTTAAAGGTGTCTTCGGGATGGGTGTTGCAATAATCACAGTAGGTGGTCATTCCAGCAAATCTTTCAGGGTTTGGTAAATGGAGATGGATTTTTCGGCGGCCCAGGCCTCGATTCCCTCCCAGAATTGGTCGGCGGCCCGGGCAATGTGCGTGGGACTCTCCAGCCTGCCGCTTGCTACCAGTTCACAGAGTTGGTCATAGCCTGAAGGTTTGTCCGCCAAAGCCCGGCTCTCGCTGAACATCATCGCGGACGAAGTGTACAACGTCCGGTTCGCCAGCCCAATCAGATACGCGCCATATTGCGCCATCTCCACCGCCAGCACGGGCAGATTTTCCGTTTTCCCGCTGGCCGCCGCATTGCGAATTTTGCCCAGGAACTCGTACAATTCCCCCACGATGACACCCCGAATCAAGGCGTTGTACGCCTCGTCAGGGTGGTCAAAAACATAACCCTTCAGCGAATCGAAAAAACCAGTCGGGTCATACAACGGCAGGATGTTCACGCAAGACCCATGCGTAAGCGGCCAGAACTCATCCAACTCGGCGGCCCAGGCAGCGGCCACCTCCGCGCTTTGCACGTTGACCTCGGCTTTCCAGGCCCCTTCCGCCCATTCGTAATCCTCGTCAATGCCCTCGCCGCGCACAATGCAATACATCTCGATGTCGCTGTAGGGGCCATCCGTGCCGCGCGCCAGCGAACCGTACAGGCCAATTGCCAACACATCGAAATGCGCCCGGAAGGTTTCAGCAATTTCCAGGGCGCGGGACATTCTTTCCGCATGGGAGAAGGGCTGGGGGCCAGGCATAGGGTTTTCCATGGCGCGATTTGCCAATTCGCGTTATCGATTCAAAAATTCTTCCAGCCGCGCCAGCGCTTCAGGCATATTCCGGCGCGCAAAGCCCAGGCGAAAACAATTGCCGGGGTGGTCGTAGATGGTTCCGGGCAGCAACAGCACGCCGCTCTCATGGACGAGTTCATCGCAGAAGATTTCTACATCACCCTGAAGAAGTTTGGGGAAGGCAATCGGCCCGGCTTTCGGACGAACCCACAAAAACCGCTCGCTGTGGCGAGCGAAAAAGTCATCCAGCAAGGTCAGATTGTGCTGAATCATCCCCAAATTGCGGGCCATCAGTTCTTGGCGATGGCGCAGGGCCAGTTCGGCCAGGAATTCGCTCGGCGCGCTGTTGCAGATAGTGGTGTAATCTTTGAGCGCGGCCATTTTTTGATAGATACTTTCGTTCCGGGTGGCAACCCAGCCAATGCGCAGCCCGGCCAGCCCGTAGGCTTTGGACATCACCCCAAGCGAGACGAAGTTCGGGTCGAGGTCGCAGGCGGCGGGCAGACGGTCTGCCGGGTTATGTTCTAGTTCGCGGTAGACTTCATCCGAGAAGAGCAAAATGCCCCTCTCGCGGCAGAGCAGTTCCAGCCGGGCCTGTTCCGCGCGGGACATCAACCAGCCGGTGGGATTGTGCGGGGTGTTGACCACAATCAGGCGGGTATCAGGTCGAATTAACCTTTCCAATTCATCGAAATCGAGCGCCCAGCCATTTTCCGCGCGCGCTTCCCAATACGAAATTTCCGCGCCTATGCTTTTAGCAATCTCGAACAGCGATTGGTAGCACGGCCAGTGAACGATGACATGGTCGCCGGGCTGTAGGGCGGCCTGCATGAAGAGCGTGATGGCTTCCTGCGCGCCGGCGTGGACCAGGACGTGTTCGGGGGCGATGGTTTCGTAGATGTTTGCGATTTCCCGCCGCAGCGAGGGCGCGCCGAGCGATTCGGTGTAACCCAGCCAGTGGTTTTTGAAGGCGGCTTCTGCGCCGAGTTCGAGAGCCAGCAGGTCGGCAATCGTCAGCGATTCGCAGTCAGAACTACACAGCAGGTAACGGGCGCTGAACTCGTAACGGGCAAAATAGCGTTCAAGTTTGAAAGGGGCGGGGTTCATGGGGATTGGGTAATTGGCTTGCTTTTTAGGCGCAACTTTATCTGAAAGTAGCCGCGCTGACGATAGAAAAAAAATATCGGCCCCATCGCGGATTTTTTGAAACAAATCAAGGTTGATTGTTCCACTTGGGTAGTTGGTTTTTTCTTGAATCATAATCAGTTCAGTCAGTACCAGCAAAAACTCTACGGAATATTCGCCATACTGGCTGAGCTTTTGAAATTGGGTTACATCAGAAGGCTTAAAAATCTGCAAAGACGGCGGAAACGTGTCGGCTGGGGCAACTTTCAGGATAATGTTTTGAATAATATGGTCAAGCAGCGCGTTTGTGAGCGTCGGATTGCCTGTTCGTTTTGCAAATAAGTCCACAACCAGATGAATATGCTTGGGCGTTCTTAATCTTTTGTTCGGCTCGCGATATTTGACAATAAAGTCATAAGGAGATTTGCTGCCACGTTCAACATGGATTTCAACCTGGTTGGCGGTAGTGTAGACGATTGGCGTTTTTACTCAGTTCTGGTTGGATGACAGGAAATATGAAATAGGCTTGCCGTAAAGTTTTGCAAACGCTTCCAATTCAAAAATATCCAGGCGGCGATTCCCCTCGACTTTGGCTCTTTGAGCAAAGTCGGGAAAGAGAAACGAACAAGAAAAGGGTGCGAAAGCGCCCTTTTTTGTTTAGATTCGGGTATTGAGAG
>QEXW01000099.1 GCA_003130845.1 Anaerolineae bacterium | reverse complement strand
GGGCTGGGGGCGCGCCGCCCCACTTGCCCATTGAAATCCCCATGTGTGCCGAGCGCCGCTCAGCAGAGCGCATTTTCTCCTCGGCGCGGCGCATGGCTGCTTCCACGCGTTGCTGTATGCGCTCACTGTGTGCTTGCGCGCGCAAAGAAGCCTGCATCGCTCGGCGCGTGATTTCTTCTGTTTGCTGGGCAATCTGTTCCTGCAGACCGCGTGATGTCTCAACCCAATCGCCTGAACTGCCCCACCAGGCGCGTCCGAGCCGGTCGAAATCGGCCACCGATTGCCAGGCCTCCTCTCGGCTGGTGACAATCACCTCACCGCCAGCGATAAGATGAATCTCACAATCGCTGGTCCCAACCACAAATTGCCGCAAATCACTTCTTTCAGCACTCTCCACATCGGGTAAATCTACCCGAATGTCCTGCTCGTCACTCCCTTGCAGCGTAAACCTTGCGTTGACATCGGCAGGAACACGCAAGAGAATATCCCCACCCGCCTGGATATGGACGCTTTGCCCCGCTGTGGGGTGCAGGTATAGCGCCGCATCGGCTCCAACCTGAGCCGAGATATTCCCTTCCGCCTCGCGCAAGTAGAAATCAGCACCTGTTTCAACCCGTACATCGCCACCGATGTGATGGAGTGAGACATCCCCTCCAACGGCTTCGGCCACCAAATGGCCGGCGACATCACGCGCCGAAAGGTCACCGCCCAACGCGATGACTCGGGTTGGGCCTGTTTTTCGCATTTGAACATCCCCGCCAACTTGAGCAATTTCAATCGCGCCAAAAACTGCTCGAATATCGGCATCCCCACCGACCTTGTGAATCTGCAGCGCTGTTTGGCTTGGAATGTACACAATCAAATCGCTATCGCTTGTAGCGCGTGCGTGACCTGGCTCTACTGTCAAGGTCAGGGAATCGCTATCAGCCCGGGCAGTGATTTCAGAGCGGTCCCAGCCCACGACCTGCAAATCACCGCCTCTTCTTCAACCACCAGAAGTGGAACACCGGCAACGCTCAGAGTCTTTTGTTTCATGCTTCCTCCCCGCGCAGAATGCGCATGGCTTCTTCGGCACTTAGGCGTCCTGCATCTAGGTCTTCCAACACTTTGCGGCGACGTTCCTCATCCATGTCGGCCGAACTTTCTTTGCCCGGCTCGTACCCTAGAGCGCGGATAATCTCATGCAGGCGGTTGCGCAACGTGGGATACGAAAGATTCATTTCGTCTTCCATGCGTGTCAACTTGCCCTCATGCCGGATAAAAACCAGCAAAAAATGCACCTGCTCTGGTGTCAAATGAGAAAATACACCCCATCCAAAACGTCCATCCAGCGTAATATCGCAGGATTCACACCGCAGGCGCGTAATTGTCAACTCGTTCTGACAAATCGGACAACGATTTAAGGGGTACTTCATAGCAACTCTCCTCATAAATAAAAAAACAAACCACACAGACAGCGTGAGATAAACAACAAACTTGGTCTATACCCTGATTGGCTTGCGGTAAAATTTGCGTCAGATGTTCTTGCGTATCCGCAAATCTTGCCGCGTTTTTTGCAAATAGGCTGTGCGCAAAGAAAAAAAGAAAATAAGTTTTTGTTTCTTTAACTTATTATACAATTTATTTCTTTTTTGTCAACTTGAAAATAAAATTTATTGACATCTTTGCTTAAAATTCTTCCTCCACCATCTCTTAATAAACCCTACCCGGAGAGACAGCCATGATGCGCACACTATACTATCGCCCTGGTCAAGAACTTCGTATAGATATTCCTGTCAAAGAGTTTTCGGTTCTGCTCAATCAACCGGATGGTTTGCTTTGGGTAGATTTTGATGCTGAGCCAGACATTGCCGTCGAGCCGATTCTGACCGGCATTTTCCGCTTTCATCCCTTGGCGGTGGATGATGCGCTGGAAGAAACGCACACTCCAAAAATTGATGATTGGGGTGAATATGTATACATCGTCTTGAATGCCATGAATTTTGACGCCTCCAATGGCCTGGCGCTTTCTACTACTGAACTCGATATTTTTCTCGGTGCAAACTATATTGTTACTCACCATGACCGGCCAATTGCTGCGCTCGAAAAGGCGCGTGAGTCGTTTGGGCGCGATAAACGGTACACAGCACACGGCCCCGACCATTTACTCTATAAAATCATAGACCATCTGGTGGCTGATTATCTGCCGATAGTGGAAGCCATAGACGAACAAATAGACCGTGTGGAAACAGAAGTGTTAGTAAAAGCCGCCCCCGATACCCTCGAGCGCATTTTTTCTCTCAAGCGTATTTTGCTCGCCATGCGCCGCATCATTACGCCGCAACGCGAAGTGTTGAACAAACTCGCACGCGATGATTATGAAGTGATAGACCCGCACGACCGCGTTTTCTTCCGGGATATTTACGACCACCTGGTACGCCTGCACGACCTGAACGAATCCATGCGTGACTTGGTCAGCGGCGCTCTCGATACGTATCTTTCTGTCATCAACAATCGCATGAACGAAGTCATGAAAACCCTGACCATCATCACGACCTTATTCATGCCAATCACATTCATTACCGGTTTCTTTGGCATGAACTTCTTTGAGCCGGTTGCAGGTCTGACCACCTGGACCAGTCTGCTTGTCTTTGTGCCGGTCATGGCCATTTTGCTCATTTTGCCGGTTGTCATGTTTTTCTGGATGAAACGACGCACTTGGGTCTGAATTCGCAAAAACGCCAGAGAAAATTTCCCTGGCGTTTTTTGCTGTGTTGATGCTGGAAATTTCTACAACGTTCCATGCACTTTAGACTCCTGAAACGGGGACGAGGTTGTTTTTTAGCGCCCCCACACGAACGACTCAAGCAATTGGACAGCCAAACCAGCCTATAGAATGAAAAACTCGCCAACCCTGTATGTTACAGAAACCTTGGGTTCGCCTCTTGACATAGAACAAAATTTCGCGTATTATGTATTCATAGAACGCATGAGCGATTTTCAAATGCGTCGGGAGCAAATTTATGATGATGGTACGACGTTCTAAAGGCCTGAGCGAGCGACACATGAAAATTTTAGCCTTGCTGGAGGAATACGCAGATAAAGGCTATCCCCCATCCATTCGCGAAATTGGCGAAAAGACTGGCATCTCCTCGACTTCAGTCGTCAATTACTACTTAGAACAACTGGAAAAGTGGGGCTACATCGAACGTGACCGGCGCATCTCACGTGGTTTGCGTGTTGTGCCGGAAATGCTCGCAAATCTTGGCCTGTCCTTTACTCAATCTGTCAACGACTTGCTCCGCATTCCGGTTGCTGGTCGCATTGTTGCCAGTGAACCGGTTCCGGTTCCAGCCTCAGACTTCAACTACTACGATGCCGAATCGAGCATTGAAATTGCGCGCAGTTTGTTGCCTGCCCGCAACACCGATGGCTTATACGCTCTCGAAGTGCAAGGTGACTCAATGATTGATGCGATGGTGAACGATGGTGATATCGTTATTATGCGCCGCGTCACCAGCAATGCCGAAGCCAAAAATGGCGACATGGTCGCCGTTTGGTTACCTTCGCGTGACGAAACCACCCTCAAATACTTTTACAAAGAAGCCGATGGCTACCGCCTACAACCCGCCAACCCAACCATGAAGCCAATTTATGTCAACAAAACAGATGGTTTAGAAATTCGGGGCAAAGTGGTCATGGTCATTCGTAAAGTGGCTAAGACGATGTAACAATCTCTCTGGTCTGTCTTGGTTGTACTCCTCCTTTTCTCACCAAGGGAGGAGTTTTATTTTGCTCGTCTTCTGGCAACTAGGGTCTCAACCTCTTGTCAAACCTGTTGGGCTAGGCTATAATCCTTCTCCGCTGCGGGCGCGTAGCTCAGTTGGTTAGAGCGCATGTATCACACACATGAGGTCAGGGGTTCGAGTCCCTTCGCGCCCACACCCCCCGAAAGACCGAGGCGTACGCCGCGCCCGGTCTTTTTTTGTTCGTTTTCCTTTTTATTTATGCGCAAAACCAGGGCTTTTGGGCTATACTCTTGATAGGAGCCTGTGCTAGGTTTATGTCCCTCGCCAACGTCTACAACACACCGGGGCGGAAACTCATCCGTCACATTTTGAAAACACTCTCGGTTGCAGCCTTTGGGCTGCTTACCAATTTAAAAATTACCGGTTCTGAAAACTTACCTGCCTCTGGCCCGCTCATTGTGGTCGGGAATCACTTTAGTTTTATTGACCCGGTTTGCTTTGTGCGCTTGGCCCCTTGGCCGATGGAATTCTTGGGTGGAGCGCACATGCCCCATGCCCCGGCCTGGGCCAGGGTTATTCCGCTTTTTTGGGGGTATCATCCCCTGTATCGCGGTACTGGAGCGACAGATTCGCTCAAAATGGCTGTTACACTTCTAAAACAAGGCGGTGTGCTGGGCGTGTTCCCAGAAGCGGGCAATTGGGCCACTGTCTTGCGCCCTGCGCGTCCCGGCACCGCCCTGATTGCCGCCTTGAGCGGTGCGCCTCTCTTGCCGGTTGGTTTGGTTGGCCTCAACGAGGTTTTTCCCTCTTTGCGCAAGGGCCGCCGCGCCTGCATTCAATTCAATATCGGCAAACCCTTTGGCCCCTTTTCCGTCAGCGGTCACGGACGCCAGCGCCGCGAGCAATTGGACGAAATTGGCCATTGCATTATGCGACAGATTGCAGAACTCATCCCGCCTGAGCGACGTGGCTACTACTCTGACGACCCGGCCATTCGCGAGGCTGCGCGCGGAACGGAAATTTACCCCTGGGCTGATAAAATCGAAGGCCAAGTCGCACAGAACGTTCATTAAGTTTAGTGATAAAATTCCCAAAATTACTCCATTTAAAGGATGTACTCATGTCAACATCTAAACTATCACGTCGCGATGCCCTCAAAATATTGGCTGCTGCTAGCGGGGCGGTGGCTATCTCTCACTTGCCTTCCTCCTGGACCAAACCTGAACTGCAGGTGGGAGTTCTTCCGGTTCACGCGCAAACTTCCTCCCTGCACTTTTTGAGTACACCCGTTTTGCCGCAAGAAATTGACTTAGGGCAAAGTTACTGTTGGGAGGGGATTATCATTCGCTTTACGGCAGCCATTACGCCCCCTACCGCTGGCATTTTGTTGCAATACGCGCTGAGTTACACCGTATCGGGGCCAGGTGGTTCGATTACAGTTCCCAGTCCTACAACGGGCAATCTCTCTACCAATGGAAGCGGCCAAGTGTCCATAGATGTCACCGTTTTACCCGATAGCCCTTCCTTTGGTACCATCGGCACCCTGACCGTCGTCTGGAGTTTCGTCAACCCGGCGGATGGCACCAACACGGTGACACAATCCTTCGATATTGAGATTGGCTGTTAAAATGGATGTCTGGACTATCGTTCCCTGTCCGGTGGAAGGCTTTCAGCTAGAAAACCTAGCAGGTGAAATTATCTTGCTTCATCCGGCGCGCAATCTTATTGTTTACATCAATCGCAGCGGTGCGCTTATCTGGACTTTGTGCGACGGCAAACGGTCAGTGGCTGAAATTGTGGATTTGCTCGGTTTGGCCTATCCTGACTCAAAAGAAGAAATTGCCGTGCAAGTGCCTGCTATCATTCAAGAATTTCTGCAACATGGAGCGCTAACGACTGCTTGAACGACATTTTCTCTGTCCAATTTGGTGGCCATGCAGTTGAATTGAATGCCCGGCCGAAAGCTTTTCTTGACTTGCTTACAACCCATCTCAAACACTGTCGAGCAGGTTTGCAACCAGTCGTGGCTCAATTTCATCTCACTGCCATTTCTGAGAATCTGTTTTCTATCTCTGAAAATGGCAGTGTTTTGTTTTCTGGTTTGGAGCATGAAACAGCCTGTCAGATGTTGATGCAGGCGGGCCTTGCCCATCTCAACGGCGCATGCGTTCAGGGGGCGGTCTTTCACGCTGCTGCGGTTGCCAATTCACACGGGGCGGTCATTTTATGCGGGGCCAGTGGCTCTGGAAAATCCACCCTGACGGCTTGGCTGCTTGCGAATGGCTTTCAATACCTGAGCGACGAAGTGATTCTATATGAGAAATCAGGACGGATTAGCGGATTTGCGCGCTCGCTCGTGCTTAAGCCGGGGGCGGCTTTTGTCTGGCAGACCGTTTTGAGCCAAGCAGAAGGCCCAGAGATGTTTCGCTTTAAGGATGGCAGCGTCTGGCTTGAGCCGACTTTGCTCAACCCCAATGAAATTTGTACACAAGCGGTTCCCCGCCTGCTTCTGTTTCCGCGCTATGTGGCTGGTTCCCCCCTGCGCGTCACCCCGCTCACGCCGGCCGAAAGCTTGTTTCGCTTGTTGCAGACCTTGGTGAATGCCCGCAATTTGCCCTTTTTTGGCATGGAACTTGCCAAGCATCTGGCGCGCCACGTGACTGCTTATGCTGTAGAATATTCTGACCTGAAGAGCATGACAGCATGGATGCAACAAGTTTGAGTCAAACATATCAATTGCTGGCTCTGTGTGCGCGGGTGGAGCGGCATGCAAGTTTTGATGAGCAATTGACGGCCTTGTTGCGCGATTTTTCTGCCTGGGATACCTTGCCCGCCCAAGCAGAACGGCACGGCTTAGGACCGTTGCTGTGGTATCACCTGCGTGAAGCACCCATTCCGGTCCACACGCGCCGTGCGCTGCAAGGTTTGTATTTACGTGAACGCGCCCTCACCCAGATTCACACCCAGACTTTGCTCGATACGCTGGAGATTTTGGATAGACGCAACATGCGTCCTTTCGTGTTAAAAGGGCTGGCACTGGCTTGGCAAGTCTATCCGGACCCGGCTTTACGCCCAGTCAGTGACCTGGACTTATTCCTCCCCAAAGAACACATATTGCCGGCAATGACTGCCTTGCAGGCCGCTGGTTATCAGTTTCAATCTTTTTCGTCTGGCGCAGTGCATTTGCCCAAAGGAATCAGTGGTCAGGCACCGCTCCGCCAGGGCGTTTCAGTGCAGATTGAGCTACATCATTACGATCCAACCCACCGGGTGTTGAATGATTATTCCCCCGATGATGAGTTTCGAGATTTTACTGAACCGCCGCTTCGGCTAACCATTGCAGGTGGCTATGTCTATACCACTGCTCCACTCGATACGTTACATTACCTCATGCGTCACTTTGTCCGGCACTTGTTCGATTCGCGCCTCAATCGGCCTATATCGTTTAAGTGGATGGCTGACATGATTGGTTGTGTTGAAAAATGGGCACCTGCGCTAGATTGGAAAACCCTTCTTCAACGTGACCCGCTTTTTTTGAAGCGGCTTTCCGTTTTATATAGCCTGGGCCCTGCACCCGATGGGCTGGCAACCCTGCTTTCTCTCAAGTCACCTGCGCCGATGGGTCGCTTAGGGCAGTACCCGCAAGGCTGGCCACAATGGCCGTTTCCCAACTGGCGACAGGTTGGGTTTTGGCGCTACGTAGGAATGACTTTTGCCCCGCCTCCTGAATGGTGGCTTCGACTGTACTATGGTTTGGATGAAGGCTCTGTCTTTTGGCATGCCCATGTTGGATATCGTTTGCGTCTGGTGCATTTAATGAGTTGGGCTTTGTTTCGCCGTCTGTTTTCTCTCTCTCACATTCTTTTCCCAGATTTCTCTGCTTCGTCTTGAGGTGTGCTATACTCACAAAATCTGGAGAACGACATGTCCATCGAACCAGATTACAGCAGCCTTGACCCAGAAGAAAAGACCAACCGCTACTTGGCGATGGGGTCGGTGGCGTTGGGCCTCTTTAGCCTGTGTGCGGCGCTGGTGCCGATGTGTGGTGGTTCTCTGAGCTTGGCAGGAATTGGTTTAGGACTTGTGGGCTTGCGTGCCGATAACCCACGTATGGCCCAGGTTGGGATTGCTTTATCCATCATCAGCCTGCTGACTTCGGTTGTATATGGTGTCTTAGTTGCTTTTTCACAATGAGTGGCAAACATGTCCACCGAAATTGAAAAACTTGAACAAGCCATCGCCGCACTGGAAGCACAGCGCACCGTCTTGGGCGATTCGGTTGTAGATACTGCCCTTGCGCCCTTGCGAGAGAAGCTGAAAATGCTCTCTCAGACCAGCGGAGAACTGTCTAACGAGGTACGTCAGCGCAAACTGGTGACTGTTCTCTTTGCTGATTTTCCGAGCCTGTCTACCATCGAAGAAACCCTGGAAGCGGAGGACCTGCAGATTGTCAATTCGCTTTGGGAGCAATTGGATGCGATTATCCTCAAACATGGGGGACGTATAGATAAGCACACTGCTGATGGCGTGATGGCATTGTGGGGAGCAGAAGTGGTACGTGAAGATGATGCTGAACAAGCCATTCGCGCCGGGCTTGTGATGCATGAAACCCTGAAGACGCTGCCAACGCCTTTTGGTCAGGAACTGTCTTTGCGCGTGGGAATTAACACCGGCCCGGTGATTGTGGGACCTCTTGGCGCAACCGGCGAATTTACAGCCCTGGGGGATACTGTCAATCTGGCGGCGCGCCTGAATGCTGTTGCCCAGCCCGGTCAACTTCTGATTACACACGATACCTACCGCTTGGTGCGGGGCATCTTTGAAGTGTCCATTCAACCTCCCTTAAATCTGAAAGGCAAGCGAGAGCCGGTGCAAACCTACTTGGTGCAGGACGTCAAACCGCGCGCCTTTCGGCTGACCGAAATGCGAGGTGTAGAGGGGGTAGAGACCTCACTGGTAGGCCGCCAGATTGAACTCGACACACTCAAAGATTCATTTCGCCGCTTGTTTCGCCGGCATCCTCTGCGTTTGCTTACTCTGATTGGTGAAATGGGCCTGGGCAAAAGCCGTTTGCTGCATGAATTGCTGGCTTGGACCGACCCTTTGCCCGAGGATTTCTACCTCTTTCAGGGACGCTCTCACCCCTCCGACACGACCACGCCGTATGCACTGTGGCGCGATATTTTCTCTTTTCGTTTCCAGATTCAAGATAGCGATTCGCTCTCCATCGTTCATCAAAAAATGGAACGTGGGTTTATCGAATTCCTCCCCGAGGACGAACGTGCCATTGAAAAAGCACATATCGTTGGGCAATTGACAGGGTTTGATTTTTCAGCCAGCCCGTACCTGCGTGGCGTTTTGCAAGACCCCAAGCAACTGCGCAGTTTAGGCTTCAATACTTTGGCCCGTTTTTTCGTAACTGTTGCCGAGACGTACCCGGTACTTTTGATTGCCGATGATATTCATTGGGCGGACCGAGGCTCTCTCGAGGCGTTGATGTACCTGTGTACAAACTTGCCCACATCTACCCCCTTTCTCATCATTGGCGCCGCTCGGCCCTCCTTATTTGAGCGTTTTCCTGATTGGGGCTTGGGTTTTTCATCTGCCCAAAAGTTGGAGTTGAAACCCCTGCAGCCGGCGGATAGTCGTGAATTGGTGGCCCAAATCTTGCGTAAAGCCCGGCTCGTTCCTGCTGCATTGCGCGACCTGGTCGTAGAGGGCGCAGAAGGTAATCCATTTTATTTGGAAGAACTGCTTAAGATGCTGATAGATAATCAGGTCATCCGGCCGGGCGATACCACCTGGGAAATCGAACTCGACCGCCTGGAAGGCCTGACTATCCCTCCCACGCTTTCGGGCGTTTTGCAGGCTCGTTTAGACCGCCTGGGTCTGTTTGAACGGGCTTCGTTGCAACGTGCTTCGGTGGTGGGGCGCGTCTTTTGGGATAGTGCCTTGAAAGCGCTCAGTCCAGAAACCGAATCCACCCCAGAACGGCTCGAAGAATCGTTAGAAGCCTTGCGTTCTAAAGAATTAATCTATCACAGCCCAGATTCGACCTTTGATGGCACACAAGAATATGCCTTCAAGCATGCCCTTTTACGGGATGTGACGTATGAAACCGTGCTGAAGCGGCATCGCCAACAATACCATGCCCTGGTGGCCGAATGGCTGAGCAAAGCCAGTGGTGAACGACGCGGTGAATATCTCGCTGCAATTGCCGAACACTACGAAAAAGCAGGGGACCATGACCGCGCCGTAGCCGTCTTGCTGGAAGCCGGGGAACGCGCTTTGAGTCTGAGCGCTTTTGACGAGGCCTTTCGCTTTTTCCAGCGTGCTTTGCCGCTAATTCATCCTCGCCAGACGCGTGACCTGGCGCACATTCACTTAAAAATTGGCGAGGCGTTTTATCGTGCCGGTGAGTTTAGCCACTCGATTAAGAGCACGGAAAAAGCATTGAGCCTGGCGCGAGAACTTTCCAGTAGCATCATGCTGGCTGCGTGCCTAAGCCAGTTGGGGCATCTGTACGCCGAAATGGGCGATTATGCCAAGGCTGAAAACATCTTGCAGCAAGCACTGCCTATGGCGCGCATGGCAGGCATTCCTGCCCGGTCAACCTTGGCGCGTATCTTGTATGGGTTAGGAAATGTTTATTGGCGTTTAGGAAACCCTCACCAAGCACGCACGTTTTGTGAAGAAAGCCGCACCCTGGCCCACCAAATTGGAGATACCTATACGCTTTTGATGTCACTCAACCGCTTGGGAGTATTGATGGGTGTTTTGGGCGATTCAGCAGCGGAGGAGGAACTATACCAGCAAGCCCTTTCTCTGGCGGTTTCGGTGGGTAACCGCGAACGCGCGGCTGTGACACTCAACAATCTGGGTGCGTTGGCCGATGAACGTGGTGACCTACTCAAAGCACAGAGCTATTACCTGCAAGCCATTGAAATGGCGCGTGAAATCGGTGCCCAACAATCGCTGGCGCTATACCTGGTCAATCTTGGACACAGCGAAATTCGGTTGGGACAACTCCAAGAAGCAGACAATCATTTGCGGGAGGGATTGGCACTGGCCCATCATCTTGGTGCGGCGCCCTGGACGGCGGCAGCGGTTTTGTTTTATGCTCGCTTATTCTATGCGCGTGGTGAGCAGGCGCGTGCTTTTAGTCTGCTTGGTCTTGTGCGCCGGCAACCTGCCTTTAGCAGCGATTTGGAGCGTCTCGCAGAACAAATGATTGCTGAGTGGCAGATGACACCCGAAAGTGTGCAAGCACAAATTAGCGCTGCCCCTCCATTGGATTGGCAAACAACAGTGGTGGAATTAATCACCATGACCAGCAACCGTGAAAATTGAAACTTTTCTGCGGTTGCTACATCTGATACAATGAGTCAACTGAGACCAGGCAGGTGTCGTTTCTGGCAGATATAAGCCTGGTTCACACTTCTATCTTTGCTTATGAGGCAGTCATGTCATTTAGTCTGAGTGGTATTCCTACAGCATCTAACTCTTCTGACCTTAAACATGTTAAGGTATTAATCCTTGGTTCTGGCCCGGCTGGGCTTTCGGCGGCGCTGTATGCTGCCCGCGCGGAACTGGCTCCGGTTGTGCTAACCGGCATGGAACTGGGCGGACAAGCGGGGTTAACCCATGTGATTGAGAACTATCCTGGTTTTCCAGAGGGTGTGGGCGGTTCACAGTTGGGTGAATTGTTCCAAAAACAGGCCGAACGTTTTGGCGCGCTGGTCGAATTCGATACCGCCACAGCAGTCAATTTGAGTCAGCGCCCCTTCAAAATCACAACCGAAAATGGTCAATACCTGGCCGATGCCCTGATTATTGCTACTGGCGCGCGCCCCAATCATCTGGAAGTTCCTGGCGAATATGAATTGACCGGTAAGGGCGTCTCGTATTGTGCTACCTGTGATGGCTGGTTTTTCAAAGACAAAAAAGTTGTCGTTGTCGGTGGTGGCGACTCGGCTTTGGAAGAAGGCCTGTTTCTGACGCGTTTTGCTTCGTCGGTCACCATCATTCATCGGCGCGATACCCTGCGTGCCGGTAAAGTTCTGCAAAGCCGGGCCTTTAGCAATCCCAAAGTCAATTTCATCTGGAATACGGTGGTGACCGCCATCCTCGGCCAAGACAAAGTGACCGGTGTGGCACTGAAAAATGTGCTCACCGGCGAAACTTCCACGCTTGAGACAGATGGTGTTTTCATCTTCATCGGACATACCCCCAATACTCAAATGTTTGAAGGGCAGCTGGAGATGCGGGATGGTGGCTACATCGTCACCAACCACCTCATGGAAACCAGCGTACCAGGGGTATTCGCTGCGGGCGAAGTGGCCGACAATCATTTCCGGCAAGTTGTCACTTCGGCTGGGATGGGTGCGGCAGCAGCTATTCAGGCGACGCACTTCCTTGAAAAAGAAGAAGCCGTCAAAGTATAAACTACAGAGATGCCTAAGATTAAATCGGTGAGACCTGCGCCTAAGGCGAAAGGTCTCTTTTTATCGCCCGATTTCATCCGAAAGGGTGACAAAAGTCCTTTCTTTCAGCCCTTGTGCTGGGTATAAAATACGACAGCAATCTATCTAGTTCTTTGGAGGAGATATGGCAAAAGTTTCTATCATCGGCGCTGGTATGACCGGGGCCAGTACTGCCGTCTGGCTGGCTGGGCGCGAAATTGCTGACCTGGTGCTGGTGGACATTGTGGAGGGTGTCCCGCAGGGCAAGGCACTCGATTTGTACGAAGCCACCCCCATTTTGGGCAAAGATGTGGAAATCGTTGGGTCGAATGGCTACGAAGCCACTGCCGGTTCAGACATCGTGGTCATCACAGCCGGTATGCCGCGCAAACCGGGCATGAGCCGTGATGATTTGCTCACCACCAACGCTGAAATTGTCGGCAAAGCCGCGACCGAAACGCTCAAATACTCCCCTGCTGCCATCTACGTCATCCTCACCAACCCGCTCGATACCATGGCGTATATGACCCTCAAGGTGACCGGCCTTCCGCCGCAGCGTGTCGTGGGCCAGGCCGGTGTGCTAGACTCGGCCCGCATGCGCGCCTTTGTATCTATGGAGACCGGCATCAGCGTTGAAAATATTCAGTGTTATGTCATGGGCGGGCATGGAGACGAAATGGTGCCGCTCACCCGGCATTCCAACATCGCCGGAATCCCCTTGCGCGATTACCTACCTGCGGATAAACTGGCAGCTATTGTTGAACGCACCCGCAAAGGTGGCGGCGAAATCGTCAACCTGCTCAAGACCTCAGCCTATTATGCACCCGGCGCTGCCGTAGCCCAGATGGTAGAAGCCATTCTCAAAGATAAACGTCTCATC
The DNA here is from genome assembly GCA_003130845.1 of Anaerolineae bacterium. Taxonomy (GTDB): domain Bacteria; phylum Chloroflexota; class Anaerolineae; order Anaerolineales; family Villigracilaceae; genus UBA5195. The sequence goes on along the minus strand of QEXW01000099.1, from coordinate 51,265 downwards.
GTTCCGGCAGCGGCCTACATGGAAGGGCAATATGGCTTGCACGATATGTACTTTGGCGTGCCGGTGGTGTTGGGCCGAAATGGCGTGGAAAAAATCATCGAATACGACCTTGATGGTGAAGAACGCCAGCAACTCGAAAAATCGGCTGCCGCCGTGCGCGAAACACACGAAGCGCTGAAGCGGTTGATGCATTTGGAGTAATGCCTAACGGGTCATTGATACCGCGCGGACCGAGCGCCAATGTCCCGCTCCAATTCCTAGTGCAAGGAGTTTACTATGCTCATCCATGAAAAAATTGCTGCCCAACTTCCCGCTTGGCGCGAGCGCTATAAGGCCCTGGCAAAAAACTATGGCGAAGTGGTGATTGACCAGGTCACCGTCGGACAGGTTATCGGCGGGATGCGAGACATCAAATCTCTGGTGACTGATATTTCCTTCGTAGACCCGGCCACCGGCATCAAATTTCGGGGCATGTCCATTCCCGAAGTGTTGAAAGCCTTGCCTAAGCCGCGTGGTGCTACAATGCCATATGTCGGAGGCCTATACTACTTATTGCTGGTTGGTCAGATTCCAACCCGCGCACAGGCTTTAGAAGTCGAAGCCGAGTGGGCCAAACGTGCCACCGTGCCGACATACGTCTTTAAGACCCTCAAGGCCATGCCAAAAGACACGCATCCGATGACTCTGCTCTCGCAGGCTGTGTTGGCGCTACAAAACGAATCGCTATTCGCCAAGCAGTACGCTGAAGGCATGAAGAAAGATGCCTATTGGGAACCAGCCTTGGAAGATAGCCTAAACCTGACCGCCAAACTGCCGGTGATTGCCGCCTTCATTTACCGAATGAAATATTTTGGCGATACGCGCACCCCGAAATATAGCCCACGTCAAGACTATGGCGCCAATTTTGCGCGTATGATGGGCGTGGAAAACAAACGAGAATATGCCGACTTGGCACGGCTGTACTTTTTGTTGCACTCTGACCACGAATCAGGCAATGTTTCAGCGCATGCTATGCATCTGGTCGGGTCAGCGCTTTCCAGTCCAATGTTGGCTTTCTCTGCTGCACTGAATGGTTTGGCGGGACCGTTGCATGGTTTGGCAAACCAGGAATGCTTGGGTTGGCTATTGGAGGTGTATAACCGCTTTGGCCAAACAGTGCCTTCCCGTGACGATTTATACAAATTTGCGTGGGATACGCTCAACAGCGGCAAGGTCATCCCTGGCTACGGTCACGCTGTCTTGCGTGTGCCAGACCCGCGTTTTGTGGCTCAGTTGGAATTTGCTAAGCAACGCTTCCCGCAAGATGACCTGGTTCGCCTGGCGGACTTGGTGTACGAAGTTGTGCCTGCGGTCTTGAAAGAACAAGGCAAGGCCAAGAACCCTGCCCCGAACGTGGATGCGATTTCCGGTGCGCTTCAATACCATTATGGCGTGCGTGAGTTCGACTTCTACACCGTTTTGTTCGGCGTAGGGCGCGCCTTAGGTGTAACGGCCAACTACGTTTGGGCGCGCGCCCTGGGTCAGCCGATTGAACGCCCCAAGAGCTTAACAACCGACATGGTAGAAGAAGCGGCCAAAAAGGCTGCCTAAGCCGTACCTGCCAAAAACAGCGGAGAGCCGCACTCCGCTGTTTTTTTGTGCCTGGTGCTTTTGCTTCAGGACCGATAGTTTGCCTCAAGCCAGGCAAGGATACCTTTGGCCGCCCAAACGGCGGTAGAAAAACATCCCGTTAAGAGATAACCACCGGTGGGGGCTTCCCAATCTAACATTTCGCCCGCACAAAAAACGCCCGGCAGTGCCTTGAGCATCAGATGTTCATTCATCGCCTCGAAGCACACCCCTCCGGCGCTGCTGATGGCCTTCTCAAGTGGAGCAGGCCGCAGGAGCGGTAACGGTAGGGCTTTAATCGCCGCTGCCAATTGTTCAGCAACCTCGAACTGTTCGCGCGGTAAAAACTCGTGCAGCAAGGCAGATTTTACGCCCCGCAGGCCGATTGTTTTTTCTAAATGATTCCCGATTGAGCGCGAACCACGTGGTCGTTTCAGCCGTTGCACCAGCTTTTCATGTGTCCAATCAGGGGCTAGGTCTAGCCACAGCGTGGCTTGCTCCTCTTTTTTGATAGCCTCACGCAAAGCAGATGAAAATGTGTAAATCAGACTGCCCTCAACCCCTTGTCGCGTGATAATAAACTCACCTTGGCGTGTTATGCCACCAAAGGAAGCCTTGACGGCTTTTAGCGGTGTGCCATGGAACTTCTCGCGGAAAAATGGGCTCCAAGCCACATCAAACCCACAGTTGGCAGGTTCTAACGGGGCGATAGGGATACCCCGCGCTTCTAAAATTTTTACCCACTGACCGGTTGAGCCCAACCGTGGCCAACTGCCCCCGCCCAGCGCCAACAAGACGGCTTGCGCCTGAACGCTTGTTTCTCCTGCCGGCGTGCGGAAGAAGAGCCTGAGCGCCTGGTCTTGTTCGCTATAAGAGATGTCCTGCCAAGTATAGCCGGTCTGAAATACCACCCCTGCTTCGCCTAATCGCTTTAGCCAGGCGCGCAAAATGGGCGAAGCCTTCATTCCCACCGGAAAAACCCGCCCCGAGGTGCCGATAAACGTCTCGAAGCCCAAAGTGTTAACCCACTCCACCAACTGGCGCGGACCAAATGCGCGCAGCATGGGGCCTAGTCGTTCTGGTCGGTTGTACCGGCTGATAAATTGTTCCAGCGGTTCGGAATGCGTCAAATTCAAGCCACCTACACCGGCCCGCAGGAATTTGCGTCCCACCGAGGGCATGGCTTCGTACAGGTGAACATGCAGCCTGGCCAACGCCAACCTTTCGGCAGCCATCAACCCCGCTGGTCCACCACCCACGACGGCAATGCGCGGAGCAAGGGAGGAGTTCATAGTTGTCGCAATTCCATGGGCAGCGCTTGCCGTTCACCTGTCAGGCGATTTTGCAATTCCCAGCCCAGCAAACATTCACAAACGGTAGAGCCATCGGCGTGCCTCATGCCGATGTACAGCGTGCCGCCTGTCTCATTCACCTCGTATGGATATGTGCAAAAAGTTAACGTCTCCCCCCACACCGCCGGTGAGAGATATTGGACGTGTAAATGGCGTGTAGCCACTATTAAATTCGCATCCGATAACCTTTTGGGGGGCCAACCGCACGCCGCCCGGTACCGTGTGGCGGCTTCTTCGGCGAGCGTAATGTAAGAAGCGTTATTGACATGTTCCAGTGTATCCAGGTCACCCCAGCCTACGCGGCGTTGAAATACAAATGGCGCAGGATGCGGTTCGATTTTAGGAAAGCGCTCGAAAGGAAACACACGCGGGTTTTCGAGCCGAAAATTTTCAATCAGTGCTTCTGGCGGGGCTGTGGGGCGCAGCGAGGTCGCGTCCATACACACAATGTGCTGGCTGCCTTGCGCTATGACTTCTCCATTTTGGGTGAGCTCAAAGCAGCGGGTACCGCGTACCCTTTGCCAGTTCACCATCCAGATGGTGAACTCAAAGCGTTCATTGTGGCGCAAAGAGCGTAGAATATTGAGCTGGGTTTCTCGAATCAGCCAAAAAATGCCCAGTTGCGCGCTATCTTGTGCCCCCAACCCCAAAGCATCACCCCAGTCGTAAGCGGTTTCGACCAAGTAGCGCAGGTAAGAAGCAGGGCTAACCAGACCGGTAGCATCGAGTTCTGAATAACGGACGCGGAAGGAACGGGTGAAGAGTTTGCTCATGGGGCAAGCATAACAGAAGATGGCCTGCCTTGACAACCCCACTCTTTTGATACGCGACAAATCATATCACTTTGCTGAAAAAAACCGTTGTGATATAATCCGCAACCGATGACAACGCCCACCCCGCAAGACAATCGAGCAGACGCCAATTCCAAGTTCAACATGACCCTGGCGGCGGTTGTCGGCCAGGTGGGTTGCATTACGCCGGTCATTTTACTTGGAGCGTTGTTCGTGGGATTGTGGCTCGACCGGCAGTTCGATACACGACCCTTTTTTGCGATTTTGTTTATCGTTGGCAGCGGCCCGGTTTCTATGTATGTGCTTTATCAAATTGTGAAATCGGCAACCCGCCAGCTAAAAACATCTCATCATCCAGCCAAATTTTCTGAGGAGGAAGCGAATCGTGAGTGAAGCACCCAAGAAACGCGTCTGGGGGCGCTGGGTTGTGCTTGCGGCCATCGTCCTGGGGCTGTTCCTATTCACCGATTTCTTTGGAATCGGGCTAGGTATTAAGCCCATCATGCCGCACGTCTACCTACCCGGCGAAAAATATAGCGAAACCCCGCTCTTCACTATCCCCTTCATCGGTCCGTTCTACTTTACCAACACCACGTTTGGTCTAATTGTGGCCGACATCATCGTCATCCTATTGGCGATTGGTGTTTCGCGTGGTGTTAAGAGCGGCAAGATGGTGTTGACCGGCATTTCTGGCGCAGTGGAAGCCTTGCTTGAGATGCTCTATGGCATCACCGAAAGCACTGCGGGCAAGTGGACAAAGCAAATCTTCCCCTGGTTTGCCACCATCACCCTGCTTGTGCTGGCCGCCAACTGGTCTGGGTTGGTGCCGGGCAACGAAACCATCGGCATCATCCATGAATACAAAGGACATGGATACGCCCTCAAGCACATTGGTCCTCTCACTACCATTTGGGATGAGGGAGGAGAAGCCAAGGGTGAAGGTAAAAGTTATGCCGTCATCCCCTTCATGCGCCCTGTCTCTACCGACTTGAACTTCACCTTTGCGCTGGCCGTGGTCGCGGTGGTGATGATACAAGTCATCGGTTTTCGCGCCCAAGGGATTTCCTACCTTTGGAAGTTCTGGAACGTGGGGGGCTTGTTCAGCAAGCCGATTTTTGGGTTCATTGATTTCGGCGTAGGTCTGTTGGAGCTGATTTCAGAATTCTCGAAGATTCTCTCGTTTGCGTTCCGTCTTTTTGGCAATATGTTTGCCGGTGCGGTTTTGTTGTTTGTCATCGGCTCGCTTGTGCCGGTCTTTGCACAAGCATTGTTTTACCTGTTGGAGTTCTTCGTGGGCCTGATTCAGGCGATTGTCTTCGGCATGTTGACCATGGTCTTCATGTCGCAAGCCACCCAGGGTCATGGGGAACATCACGAAGAAGCACATGCGTAAATTTCGGGCGAGATGCTCCGCCCGGGAACACACCATTTCAACGTGGCGGTTTCTCCCGCCCGAAATCAAGTCATGGAGGATACACACAATGGAAGTTGCAGCTGCAAAACTGATTGGCGCAGGCCTGGCGATGATTGGCGCGATTGGCGCAGGCGCAGGCGTTGGTATTGTCGTGGGTGGTGCCGTGCAGGCCATGGGACGTAACCCCGATGCGACCGGTACCATTCAAACCAACATGATTCTTGGCATTGCGTTTGCTGAAGCCATCGCCATTTATTGTTTGGTTGTTGCCCTGCTCATCCTGTTCGTGTTCTAAAAACGAGTAAGGAGGCTGCTTTGGAAGCACTGGGTCTCAACCTGCCCTTTTTTCTAGTTCAGGTCGTTAACCTGATTATTGTGTATACCGTGGTCGCCAAGTGGATTGTGGCGCCTATCTCCGGCTTGCTCGAAAAGCGCCGCCAAACCATTGCACAGGGTTTGGAAGATGCCCGCATTGCTGCGGAAGCGCGCGCGAACGCAGAAAAAGAAGCGCAAAAAATTATTGCGGATGCGCAAGCCAAAGCCAGCCAGATTGTGCGCGAAGCGACCGAACGCGCTGAAACGGCTGCCCGCGATGTGAAAACCGCTGCCGAGGCCGAAGCCAAAAAGGCTGCCGAAAAGGCCTTGGCTGAAGTTGCCGAAGAACGCAATCGCATTCTCGGCGACCTACGCGGGCAAGTTGCCGCACTTTCCATTGCTGCTACCCAGAAACTGGTCGGCGAAGCGTTGGATGAAAAGCGTCAACGCGCTTTGATTGATGAATTCTTTGCTGGAGTCAAAGCCGGCAAAGTGGTCGTCATGGAAGGAGCATCTGTCACCGGTTCGACTGCCGAAGTGACCAGCGCGTTGCCGTTGACCAAAGACGAGCAGGAAACTGTTAAAAACGATATTTTAGCCAAAACCGGCGCAGCAGCAGTTTCCTTCCGCGTAGACCCATCCATCTTGGGCGGCCTGGTCATCAAAGTTGGCGATAAAGTCCTGGATGGTTCGGTGGCAGGAAAATTGGAAAGTTTGCGCGCCAATCTGCGCTAATGCCCAAATTGAACTGAAATTAAGGTGATAAAAAATGAGAGACGCTGCAAGGGTGTCTCTCTTTTTTGTATCTCGATACTTATCCAAGACAACGAAGGGTGATACCAAATCAATAAATTCTGACCTTAATAGGTGACATTTTTCATTACATTTGTCACTCAACGATTTTTGAGATTTTGACTAGTATTGTGCTTCGTACTGGAGTACACCGCGTACCCTTTACCAGGCGATTTTATAGGCTATGCACGAACTTGCTGTAACCGAATCTATTCTTGAAATTGCTCTACGGCACGCCCATCAGCAAAAGGCACGTCGTATTTTAGACTTGTTTCTGGTGATTGGCGAGTGGTCGTCTATTATTGATGATTCGGTGCAATTCTATTGGGATATGATTAGCGAACAAACCATTGCTCAGGGTGCCAGATTACACTTTCGACGTGTTCCCACCGAGTTACAGTGTCGCCAGTGCAATTACACCTACCATCCTGATTCTCGGCATTTGCTCTGTCCGCAATGTCACAGCAAACACATCACAGTTCTGCACGGGGAAGAATTCTACTTGGAAGCCATTGAAATCGAACCGGAGCAGGAGGCGATGCATAATTCATCCTAATCAGTCATTGTATTTTAGTACACCAAAGTTTCCTATGACTCAAAAAATCCCTGTTGTCGAAAAAATTCTTTCTGCCAATGACCGTTTGGCGTTGGAAAATCGTGCCCGTTTTGATGCCGCCGGCGTGTTTGCTATTAACATTATGGCCTCACCCGGTGCAGGCAAAACATCACTCATCGAACAGACAGTACGTGCCTTGCAGGGAAAATTGCGCGTTGGCATGATTAATGGTGATATTGCCACCAGTTTTGATGCGGACCGCGCCGCTGCGGCCGGGGCTGTGGCTGTTCAAATCAACACGGGTGGAGATTGTCATCTCGATGCCGTCATGTTACAGTCAGCGATTGCTCAGATGGACCTGACCAGCCTCGACTTGGTCATTATCGAAAACGTTGGCAATCTTATTTGCCCGGCCGATTTTAAGCTGGGCGCACACAAAAACGTGTTGGTGGCTTCTATCCCTGAAGGGGATGATAAACCCTACAAATACCCGGGCATGTATCGCGGGGTCGAAGCTGTTGTCATCAACAAAATTGACTTGTTGCCGTATGTTTCCTTTCGTATGGATTTCTTCCAAGATGGCATCGAAGCGCTCAACCCGGGGGTTGTCCAGTTTGCTCTTTCCTGTCGCACAGGTGAAGGCTTGCAAGCCTGGATGGATTGGCTCGTTTCACAAGTTGCAGGTGCCAAGCGATTTTGAGATGAATCATCCCCCGTCTACTCTCTGACACCTTGTACCTGGTACCCTGCCATGTCACGCCAAGGTCTTTCTATTCACATCACCGGCATTGTACAAGGGGTCGGCTTCCGACCCTTTGTCTATACCCTTGCGCGCCGCTACCATCTCGCCGGCTGGGTGCGAAACACCTCGGCGGGGGTGGACATTGAAGTAGATGGTGATGTGGCAGACCTGCAAACGTTTGTCGAGCATCTCAGAACCGAACTGCCGCCCTTGGCGCGTATCGATTCGCTGGCGGTAAGCGAGCGGCCTGTGGCTGGTTTTGAGCAGTTTGAGATTCTGCATTCCGAAGCGCAAGAAGGCGCCTTTCAACCTATTTCTCCTGATGTTGCGGTCTGCCCCGAATGCTTGCGTGAAATGAACGACCCGGCCGATCGGCGGTATCGGTATCCGTTTATCAACTGCACCAATTGCGGCCCACGCTTTACCATTATCCAAGATATTCCGTACGACCGCCCCAAAACCACGATGGCGGCTTTTGAAATGTGTGCCGAATGCCGGGCCGAATACGAAGACCCAACCAATCGCCGTTTTCACGCCCAACCGGTCGCTTGCCCGAAATGTGGCCCGAAAATTTGGCTAGAAGAATTTCCCTTGCGCACCAATGGCAAGCGCACTGTCTTGATTCACGTTGGCGAGGATGGCCTGGAACGTGCCCGCCGTCTTTTATCCGAAGGGAAAATTTTGGCGATTAAGGGATTAGGTGGTTTTCACCTGGCGTGTGATGCCACCAACCCAAAAGCCGTAGCAGAACTGCGCCGCCGCAAATTGCGCGTGGATAAGCCTTTTGCTGTCATGATGGCCGATTTACCCACCATCCGGCGGCATTGCCGTGTGAGCGAAGCCGAACGTGCTTTGCTTCAATCGCCGGAGCGCCCGATTGTCTTGCTTGAGCGCCATGTCACCTCCAAAATCGTGCGTGATGTTGCCCCTGGGCAGCGTACCTTGGGCGTCATGCTGCCTTATACCCCTTTACACCATCTCCTACTGCAACGCGCCAAAGACTTTCCGGAAGCCCTGGTGATGACCAGCGGCAATCTCTCTGAAGAGCCTATCTGCACCGACAATGTGGAAGCCCGCACGCGATTGGATGGCCTGGCCGATGCCTTCCTGATGAATGACCGCGACATCTACATCCGCACTGACGATTCGGTTGTTCGAGTTTTTAACACTTCCTCTTTCGTGTCCGAGGCGAAACCCTCCCCGGTTTCCGATTACTCGTCGCTGACTTATCCAATCCGTCGTTCACGTGGCTATGCTCCTGCCCCGCTTCACCTTCCCTGGTCGGCCCCTTCGATTTTGGCGACCGGTGCTGAACTTAAGAACACGTTTTGCTTAACCAACGATTCCTACGCTTTTCTGAGCCACCACATTGGTGACCTGGAGAACTACGAAACGCTTAAATCTTTTGAACAAGGCATTGCGCATTTTGAACGCTTATTTCGGGTCTGTCCGGCGGCCATTGCTTATGATTTGCATCCCAACTACTTAGCAACGCGTTATGCGTTGGAACGCGCGGAGCGCGAGAATTTGCCTGCGCTCGGTGTCCAGCACCATCACGCCCACATTGCGGCGCTTATGGCGGAGCGTGGCTTAGATGGTTCACATCCGGTGATTGGCGTCTCCTTTGATGGCACAGGTTACGGTACCGATGGCCAGATTTGGGGCGGTGAATTTCTGATTGCGGATTATGCTCGCTTTGAGCGTGCCGCTCATCTGGAATATTTTCCGCTTCCTGGCGGCGATGCAGCCACCCGGCGACCCTCGCGCACCGCTCTTGGGCTGCTCTACGCATTGGGAATTGCATGGGATGATGCTTTGCCTACGCATCAGGACTTGTGCTACGAAGACCGCACCGCCATTCGCCTGCAATTGGAGCGAAAACTCAACGTGCCGCTCACTTCGAGCATGGGACGCCTGTTCGATGCTGCTGCCGCGCTAGCAGGGGTACGTCAACACGTCAACTATGAAGCCCAAGCTGCGATCGAATTTGAAGCCTTGGCCGACCCGGATGAGACAGGTTTTTATGAGTTTCTTGCTCATTCTTCATGTATCAATCCACGACCCGCGGTCGAACAATTGATTGCCGATGTGTTAGCGGGCGTTCCCGTCTCTCGTATTTCGGCACGGTTTCACAATGGCGTGGCAGAAATGGTTAAGACCATGTGCCTGCGTCTGAGCGACCAGTATGACCTTTCTGAAGTGGCTCTTTCAGGTGGCGTGTGGCAAAATATTTTCTTGCTGCGCAAGACCCTGATGTTGCTTGAACGCGAAGGGTTTACCGTGTATATTCATTCAAAAGTCCCGGCCAATGATGGCGGGCTGGCCCTTGGGCAGGCCGTGATTGCAGCCTCTTGGTTGAAATCTCGCGCTTGACCGAGGGGCAATTGAAAATTGCGAGGTGCTTATGTGTCTTGGAGTTCCCGGCAAAATTATAGAGATTTACGAAAAAGATGGCTTGCCTATGGCAAAAGTGGATTTTGGCGCAGGGGTCATCCGTGAAACTTGTTTGGCCTACATCCCCGAAGCCAAACCTGGCGATTGGACGGTGATTCATGTTGGTTTTGCGCTCAACCTGCTCAGCGAAGAAGAAGCACAGGAAACTTTGGCCCTGCTCAAAGAAATTGTTGACTTGGGTGAAGAATTGGGGCCGGAAGTTGGCCGAGATGCGACGGTGAGCAATCCGTGAACAATGCAGCAAGCAATCTTGTTCGTTAATTGTCCACTTAAGCTTATAGACCAAAAATTGCCAATCAAAAATGACTACATTTGACTTTACGAACTCTTTTCGTGATGCCGATTTAGTGCGTGGTGTGATGGATGAAGTTCGCCGCATAGTGACCCGGCCTTGGGTGTTGATGGAAATCTGTGGCGGACAGACACACTCGATTGTGCGTCACGGTTTAGACCAACTCCTTCCACCCGAAATTGAGTTAGTGCATGGTCCTGGTTGCCCGGTGTGTGTTACCCCGTTGGAGCAAATTGACCGAGCTTTGGCAATTGCCGCCCGGCCAGATGTGATTTTCACCTCTTACGGCGATATGCTGCGGGTTCCCGGCTCTAACCGAGATTTATTCTCGATTCGTGCGCAAGGCGGCGATGTGCGGGTGGTGTATTCACCGCTGGATGCCGTCAAAATTGCCCGTGAAAATCCGCAAAAGCAAGTGGTCTTTTTTGCGATTGGTTTTGAGACAACCGCCCCTCCTAATGTGATGGCCGTCAAACAAGCCAAAGCGCTCGGCCTTAAGAACTTTTCCGTTCTGGTTTCGCATGTGCGCGTTCCGCCTGCCATTCGTGCCATTCTTGGTTCGCCTTCTAACCGTGTACAGGGATTTTTGCTGGCCGGGCATGTTTGTTCGATTATGGGGTACTGGGAATATCCACCCTTGGCCGAACAATATCAGGTACCGATGGTTGTAACCGGCTTTGAGCCGCTTGACCTGGCCAATGGCATCTTGAAAACCGTGGAGTTGCTTGAAGCAGGTCGTGTCGAAGTAGCCAATGCCTACTCCCGCTTGGTCACCTTTGAGGGCAATCGCCCTGCGCAAAAGATGATAGCAGAAGTCTTTATGGATTGTGACCGTGCTTGGCGTGGAATTGGCGTTATCCCGCAGAGTGGTTGGTGTTTGCGCCCAGAATTTGACGAATTCAATGCCGAAAAACGCTTCGATGTGGCTGAAATTGCCCCTCAAGAATCCCCCCTGTGCATTGCCGGTCAAATTATGCAGGGGATGAAGAAACCCCACGATTGCCCGGCGTTTGGCACGCTCTGTACCCCCGAACATCCTCTGGGTGCCACTATGGTTTCCTCCGAAGGCGCTTGTGCGGCCTATTACAAATACGGACGATGAGTTTATTGCTTTTTGAGTTATCGCTCCCGATTTCATCCTATGCCTGAACCTCTCGATATTACCGGCGCCGTTTGCCCCGTGCCTTTACCACATAACGAACGAATCGTGCTAGGACACGGTTCGGGCGGCAAAATGGCAGCAGATTTGATTGCTAAAACCTTTTTGCCTGCTTTTGATAACCCCGCCTTACGAGCCGGCGATGACGGTGCTGTGGTGGAATTCCCTGTCGGAAAGCTGGTCGTCAGCACCGATTCGCACGTAGTCGCTCCCTTGTTTTTCCCCGGTGGCGATATTGGTCATTTGGCTGTATGCGGCACGGTCAATGACGTGGCCGTGATGGGTGCTACTCCGCTTTATTTGACGGTTGGGTTTATTTTGGAAGAAGGATTGCCGCTCGATACGCTTCACCGCATCGTTGATTCGATGCGCCAGGCAGCGCGAGAAGCCGGCGTACAAATTGTGAGCGGAGATACCAAAGTCGTTCAACGCGGCAAGGCCGATGGCGTGTATATTTCAACGACAGGTGTGGGTGTTCTGCCGCCTGGGCGTATGCTTGGTGGAGCGCAGGCCCGGCCAGGAGATGTTGTTTTGTTAAGCGGCCCAATGGGTGACCATGGAATTGCTGTGCTTGCTGCGCGCGGTGAACTGGGCTTTGAAACCGACATCCAGAGCGATTGCGCCCCGCTGAATGGCCTGATTGCAGACTTGTTGACCGCTTGCCCCGCTGTGCATGTCTTGCGAGACCCGACTCGGGGCGGTGTCGCGACTACGCTGAATGAAATTGCTCGACAATCGGGCGTGGGCATTACGTTGTTTGAGAAAAGCCTGCCTGTGCGTCCGGCTGTTGCAGCGGTCTGTGAAATGCTTGGGTTCGATCCGTTGTATGTTGCCAACGAGGGCAAAATCTTGGTGATTCTGCCGCGTGAACATGCTGAGCAGGCACTGGCCGCTATGCACAATTCGCGATATGGCAAAGAAGCCGTCCTGATTGGCGAAGTCACCGAAGCGCCGGCGGGGCGAGTACTTATGAAGACTGCGCTGGGTTCAACCCGCGTGGTGGATATGCTGGCGGGAGAGATGTTGCCCCGCATTTGTTAAATCTATCTTGTGCGGTGTAGTGCGTTGCGCCAACGCCACGCACTACACCGGATTGCTTTTCTTACTCCACAATCACCCAATCGCTCGCGCTTCGTCCAAACACTTCGGGGCTATACATCTCCTCGGCTTTGGCAGGCGGGGCAATGTATGTGCCTGGGGTGGTAGCACGGGCAATGTAACTATACTGGTACACGCCATCCCAGAGCAACGAGGCAAAGGCTTCGGCGCGGTAATCACGCAAGTTTTGGTGCTCATACCAGGGGCCCCACCATAACCGCCACCATTCGGAGCGGTTGGCAGGTTCAGATGGCTGTTGTGGTATGCTGCCCGAAACAGCCAACGCTGGGTTGATGATTTCCAGCCCGGCGGGCAATGGGTCTACCAGCGCCACGTGGTAACGGCGGTTATCTGCCACCATCGTTATCTTGACGCGAACCCGTGCCCCAGCACGGATGTGCCAACGGCCTTGCGAATCGCGATAGACATCTTGGGGGTTATCTACTGCCTCGTAGGTGCGTGTGACCACAAACCCCATGTCCAATGGCCCCATTTGCAGATTGCTAGGGGCATAGCGCAACCCAAGCCGGTAATAGAGCCGTCCCTCTCCCTCTTTGCTCAATATCAGGTTTTGTGTGCCGTTGGGGGCGGTTTGCTCTAGCACAAACTGCATCGGGAGGTTGAGTTCATGCTGTTCGGTGGTTCGCCCGCGAAATTCATTCTTTCCGGCGTAGGTCTCGCCCAACCAGATGCGCGCCACGAAATCGGGGGTTTGTGCTTCGTACATGCGGAAGTAGCGGTCAAGCACCAGCAGGACGAAGACGTTTTCTTGGGTATTGTTCCAACGTCCACGGGTGCGATGTGCCAGTAATCCATTCACCACTTTGGGGATTAAATCACTTTGCGGGTTATCGCTGATGAGTGCATCGAGCAAGATGGCATCGGTGCGGCGATTGGAGGAGAGCAGCAGATACGATTGTTCATCATAGGTGGTGGTGAAGTTGGCTGCACCGGCCGTTTCAACCACGCGGTTGCTCACAAAGCGGCGGATTTCGGCCCGCTGGGCTTCGTCTTGAATCACCGGCCACAACCACCCAATTGCATCTATAGTTAGGTTTTCTAGGCCGGCCTCGCGCACAATTTTTTCTGCCTTGACCGAATCGCGGTCACCGTTTAGGTTACGCACATACAGTGCATACGCGCTCAGCGTGCGGCGTGTGGTTTCGCTATACCAGGCTGGGTAACGACTTTCGATGTTCCACAAGTAATCTAGGGCGCGTTGCAGCAGTTCCGGCGGCACATCAAAGCCTTTTTGTCGTGCGCGTAGGAGTGCATGCGTCACATGGATTGTGCTAAAGGGAATTGATTCAAACCCTCGTTGCCAATAGGGGAACCCGCCATCGTTATTTTGCATACCTTGCAGTTTTTGGATGTCGCGCTGAACGACGGCTTGTGTCTCTTCCGAGGAGGGCAATCCCTCGGCCTGGAAGGCGTGCAGAACATCCCGCAGGGCTGCTACAGAAAGAACGCGTGATGCCAGTTGCTCTGAGCATTCAAAGGGGTAGGTTTGCAGGTACAAGAAAGAATCGGTGAGGGCACTCAGTGCGGTGGATGACGTTGAAATTTCCACCCCGCCGTATTGTGGAAACACGTCGCTTGGTTGTTGAATCGTTTGGGCAAGTGCGCCCTCATCAATCACCCCGTAGGTTGCAAATGCTTCGGCGGTGGCCGGGGTAAAGACCGGGAATTCAAGAAAAGCAGCATCACTATAAACGCCGGAGACCGCTGCTATTTGAATTTTGACCGTGCCTGCGCTGACCGTGCTGGCCGGAAAGCGTACTTCTATACGGTCATTGGCGGGGATGGTGACCCGCACGCCCGACTGTGTGAATTGTAAGTTGACAGCCCGCAAAGCGACTTCGGCTGTGATGGGCAGGTCGGTTTGATTTTGCAGTACAACCGGCAGTTCAAATTGGTCACCAAAGTTTAAGAAGCGCGGCGCCGAAGGACGTACCATCAGTGGCAGGCGGGCGGTCAGGTTGGCTTCGCCTGTGCCAAAGCGCTTACCGCTCTCATCTACGGCTACGACCATGATGCGGTAGCGGGTGAGATTGTCGGGGAGTTTGATGGTCAGGCGCGCTTTTCCATAGAAGTCGGTGCGAACTGAGGGAGAGAAGTTAGCCAGTGGATTGAAGTCCATCCGAATACGGATGCCGGGTTGATTCTGGGCTTCCGCCTTGGCGCCTGATTCAGGCATTGTGGCCACTTGTGTTGCCATGACTTGTGGTGCACCGGCCATCGGAACAAGACCACGAAAAACGCGCTCTTGTGCGCTATCTTGAACCTGTTGGCGGAGTGAGAGAGGGTCAATCAGTACAATACTAGAGCGTGCATAGTAAGAAGAAAGCCCTGCGGAACGTTCTGGGTAAAAGATGCTTAACGGGTCGAGCAGCGTGTAGCCGGTAAGAGCCAGCACGGCTTCGTCCACTACAACTACTGCTACTTCGGCATTTTCGACTGGTTGGTCGTTAGCGTCTTTTAGAGTTACTTCCAATGTTGTTGTTGCGCCCGGTTCGAGTTTTTCCTGTGCAGGGGTGACCTGTACTGTGAGAGCGCGCTGAAGGGGCGGAATTTTCAGATTGAGCGTGCCGCTTGCATAAGCCGGACGGGGAGGTATCTCGCTTAAAATTTCGCCGCGCTCATCGGTGCGGGCGGCTTGGCCAACCAAGTCCACTTGAATTTGCAAGTTGGGGAGATATTCCTCGCGAATAGGGATGTTCAAGATGGCTGTGCCATCACGCACTGTAAAGCGTTCGGTGTAGAGTATGCCATCGCGGCTGACGGTCAGTAAGCCCTCGGCCGGGTTGAAGGGTGCTTGCACTAGGATTTGCGCTGTTTCGCCGGGCTGGTAGGTTTCCTTATCTGGGATGAGCGTCACTTGTTCTTGTTCTACTTGGCGGGCGGGTGGGCGCTCGCCGCCGCTCACCCAGCGCGTGATGGTGGTTTGGTTACGTCGTCCTTGCAAATCGGTCACGGTGGCGGTGATACGGTAGGTGCCGCCGAGCGGTGTTTCAAAGAGGCAAGTTAATGGCGCCGTGCCAGAGTTCATCTGGCAGGTTTGTGTTTCGGCTTCCACTTCAAGCCATTCCCCTTTGATTGTCTGCCAGACAAGACGGGCGGCTTTGATTTCCACCGGGCGACCGGGGAAGGGATTGCCATCTAAGTCGGTGACGATGAACTCTATCCGTAACGGCGTGCCGCGTGCAACGAAGTAGCGTTCACTGCGCAGGCCGATATATACATCTGCCGGGTGCACCAGCAAAGACGTTGCGCTCGTCCAGGCTTGGCGATTGACGTCCATGACGGTGGCTTCGGCGCGAATGTTTAAGGGGCGTGGATTGCTTGGCTGTCCTTCTTGCTCGAAGTCTAGCCGCAGGTAATGCTCGCCGCCGACATCGGTTTTTCCGCTGAAAGTTTCGGTTTGGCTCTCATCGGGTTGGGGGGGCCAGGGGCCATACAGCCTCCACCAGGGAGTCCATGTGCCGAAGGTGAAATCAGGCCAGTTGGGTGGCGCATAATGGCCGGGCGAGGTCGTCACCTGCCAGGTGACTTCAGCATTGGGCAGCGCACCACCGGCATAATAGGCCGCTTTGACCGCTACAATCGCAAATCCACCGCTAAAATAGGGGCCGCTGGTTTCGTTTCGGGCGCTGACTTCAAATTCAGGGCGGCGAAATTCTTGAATCTGAAACGTGTGGCTATACGTGTTTCCCTGTAAATCACTGGCAACACGAAGCACAATTTGTGCATTTCCCAAGTTGACTTGGTTGGGGATGCGGAAGGCTAGGTCAAAGCCACCCCAGCGGTTGACTGCGCTTTGTCCTGATGTCAACTCGTTGCCGGTCGCGTCAAAAACGCGGTACGAAACACTTTCTAGTCCTTGCGCTGGGCCAACGTCTCCGCTCGGGCCGCCACGTAGCAGGCGGAGCCAGCCTTTGAGATGCACTTCTTCCCCAGGGCGATACATCGCGCGGTCGTCAAAGGCGTACCAGCGCAGAGAATCGTTGATGGGGAAGGGAGACCAGGTTTCATCTCCCCATATATACGGGGAACGTGGTAAGAGCGCTGTCTCTTCTCCTTGGCGGGCGGCTAGATACAACGCGCCGGCGGGAATCTCAAACCGGACCGTGCCATCGGCTCCTGTGCGATATTCTCGCTCTCCCGCGCGAATCGTGACGTCTTTCAACGGTGCGCCGGTTTGCAGGTCTGTGGCCCAGACGGTCATTTGCTGCTGGTCATGAAAGGCATCTAGCCCGATGCGCGTCACTTGGACCCAAACGCGAACGGTTTGGGCGTATCGTCGCCAGGGGTCAAGCTCGATGAATGGTTTGGGTGGCGAGGCAATGACGATAAAGTGCCGGTAGCCTTGCGCGGTGTACTCTTGGAGCGGAATTTCGACTTGTGACAGCGTGTTGTCCGGTATGTTAAGTGTTAGGGTTTTCTTGGTCAACAACTTGCCGGGTAACGGGGCTGGATTTTCACTTTGCCAAGTGCGTAGGTAGTTTTTGAAATCTGGCCAATCACTGGGTTGGACGCCGTAAATTTGTACATCCAGCCGCTGATAATTGAGCACGTAAAGCGCCAGAGCGGGTGTGCGGCTGGATGGGTCGAGTGTGACGAAAACCGAATCCGGGCCGGCCAAGAGCGGATCGGATTTACCGATGCGAAACGTCAGTCTCTGGTCGCGCCCTAGCGTTTGTCCGAAACTATCTCGAATTTGTCCGCTCAAGGTGACGAAGTACACTGTATCGGGGCGGGTTTCTCCGCTGATGGTGATTGTATTACCACTGATGTTGACCGTTGCGCCGGGAATTTCTGGCTCGACTTTGAGCATTTCTTCGCTGTAGGCTTCTGCATCGAGCGGATTGTTGAAGATGATGTAAAACGGTGAGAAGGGGGGGCAAGTATCGGCGTACCATGCACATTTGTATTCTTCGATTCGTAAAGGCGCGTAGGTTGAAAAGCTATAGGATTGTGCTTCGCGTGTTACCAAAGGCCCTTCTGCCGAGGGTGCGCCGGCTTCGACTGTCACGGTCACCCGCGTATCCGCCGGCAAGGGGCTGGTGGTTTTGAAGGCCACCCAGCGGCCTTCTAAAGGACGTGAGACAATTTCCTGGTCGATTTCCTCCGGCGTTGCCAAGCGAATGGGTATCTGACGTCCGGCGACTTTGACCGTTATCCAATTTAACATGGTCTGCGGTTCAATGCGCTGGTCAAAGGCGATGAAGAAGAGAGGGTTGAGTGGTGTCGGTTGGTCGTATGGATAGGTGGCAACGACTTTGGGTGGAGGGGTGCTGAACGTCCAAGTGACGGTTTCGGGGAGGGTGTTGCCGTTGAGCGATTTCGTTCCGGCTGGGATGGTGACACGGTAGGTGGTTGCTTTGGGCAGTCGGTCAATTTGGTCAGAATCATATTCAAAGGTGAGCGTGCGTGTTCCAATCCAGCGCCAAGTGCCGGGTAAGGCAGGTTCGATGGTCACCGGCACAGCACGTGCTGCTAGGTCGGAGAGCGTGCCAAGGGGTATCATCGGCTGGTTGAATGTGACGGACAGAAACGGTGCGATAGAAACTTCCCCTTCTGGCGCGTAGCGTAGCACGCGCAACGGACCGGTTTCTTCGCTGCTGCTTGGGCCGGCTTCCGTTTGGAGCGGGGGGAAGGTCTCCTGCACAGTTTGTCCGGGGCGGGGTGGGGGAAGTAGCTCTGGCGGTAGTTGGAACTCTGTTTGGGTAGAGGCTTCCCCTTGGAGTTCGGGCAAGCGCGCTAGGATTTGGGCAATTTCTGTCTCTGAAAGCGGTTCTCCTGAGACCGGCGGTGAAGTTGGTAGCGCTTGTGGTTGTGGTACGCCATCGCTTAGGATAATCTTCATTTGGCCTCCCTGGGTGGTGGGTGTTGCATTTTCGGTATGCTCTTCGCCATCTTGTACAGGAATGGTCACTTGCATGCCGGGAATGTGGAACCAGCCCGGTGAAACGTAGTTAAGCAATGCGGCTAGTCCGAGCAGACAGCTGATTGTGGCAAGGCTGATGAGTGCAATACGCCAGCCTTTACGAAAGCGGGTTTGGGGTTCTGTTGTCATGGCGGCTTCTCCTCTCGCTCCCAGGACGCCTTGTCAAGCCGAACGGTTCCGCGCTCAGATTTATTTTCGGTGGAAAAGAATATATTCTTTCCTCCACCTATCTGATTGGCTCGTCCGCATTTCGGTTTTTTTAGAATTTCTATTTACCAGTCACGCAGGAGTGCTGCAACGAGCTGGGCGCGGCTGGCTAGGCTGGTGGTGTAAATCCATTCCCGCTCCGAATGATAGTCAGCGCCTACCGCGCCGAGGCCATCCAGCACCGGCACGCCAAGCGGGGCAACAAAGTTGCCATCTGAGCCGCCGCCTGAGCCGCCGGCGCGCAGTTCTAGCCCGTGCGTGGCAGCAATCTGCTGGGCTTTGGCCAGTGCTGCTTGGTTGGTTTCGTTGAATGGCAGGGGCGGGCGGTTGAAAGTGACCGTGACTTCAACGCTCGTATCAGGAAAGGCGGGTTTGAGCGCTTTAAGGGCTGCTTCGATGCGTGCCGCTTCTTGGGGGAGCAGGATGCGAATATCGCCCTCGGCCACTGCTTCATCCGGCACAACGTTGGTCACCGTTCCACCGCGAATAACGCCTACGTTCACGGTTGTGCCAACGGTGTAATCGGTCATTTTTTCAATTTCTAGCACTTGGTAGGCCAGTTCGCGAATGGCGTTGCGGCCTTTTTCGTGTTCACCACCGGCATGTGCGGCCCGGCCTTTGACTTTGACTATGAAATCTCCTACCCCTTTGCGCCAGACTTTAATCGAGCCATCCACCAGGCCAGATTCCATCACCAGCACAATTGCTGCTTGGGCGGCCAGTTGCTCGATGAGCGCCCGGGATGTGCCGCTGCCGATTTCTTCATCTGATGTAAACAGGGCTGTCACCGGGCGGTTGAGTTCTCTGGCTTGTTGAAGCCCTTGAATGGCTGCCAAGCTGATGACAATGCCGCCTTTCATATCCAGAACGCCAGGGCCGTAGGTTTTATCGTCTTTCGAGTAAAACGGCATGCGCTCTAACATGCCGAGGGGGAAGACGGTGTCCATGTGATGCAGGAGCAGGATAGGTTGATGCGGTAAATGTGCATTCCAGCGGGCGATGATGTGATTGCCGGTTTCGGTGTTGGGGATAACTTCTATCTCCGCGCCCAGCCGATGGCATTCTTCCTGCACGATGGCGCCGACCCGGTCCACAGCAGCCTTGTCGTTGGAGGGGGATTCGGTCTCTACCAGGTGCTTGAGCAGGGTGAGCATGTGTGGCAGGTGGGCGTGGAAGTCAATCATTGGGTATTCTCCAAGGGAAGTTTCTGGCGTTTTGCTCGGCGTTGGCGCCGTCCGGTGCGCATGAGTTGTTCGAGCCAGGCTGCAAAAGGTTCAGGCGGAGGCGGTTTGAGCAAGGGCCAGGGTGGTTGCTGATTCAATTGTAGCACTTCATTGGCTGCTGCAATTCCTGTGATGCAGGCGCGTTCCAAGAAGAAGGCAGGCGATTCGTGCTGTACCCAGTCTCCGGCGCAGAATAAGCCCGGCCAAGGCGTGCGGATGCCTAGATGCCGTTCACGTGGGCCAACCGCCGGCAGGGTGTGCGTGGCTGGGTTGCGTTGCAGGTGCTGCCCAATGCGGTGACCGCGCAATTCAGGCCAGGCTAGGCTGACGTTTTGGATGGCTTCGGTTAGCAAAATGGCATCTGGGCGGTCTAGCACTTCATTCGGGCCGTAGATATGTGCTTCTAGGCAGCTTCCGCCACTGGCACGCGACCAGCGGCGGTAAGAATTGTAGATTCGGTCGAGCCAGAAGTAATTGTGTAGAATAAAATCGCCGGTGAAAATACCCGCTTCTGAACTGCGGCGAGGCTGGGCATCAAACCAAATCCGCACGACGACGTTGGAGAGTGAGCGCGGAAAAAACCAAGAGTTGCTTCCAAAACTGGCCTGCACTATGGTTTGCGCTGCGGCCGATTCTACGGCCAGGATGACAGATTGTGCCGTGAACTGTTCGTCATTGACATGGACGTTCCAGCCCTCCTGGCTTTGCTCTACACGGCTGACGCGCTTGCCAAGCAAGATGCGCCCGCTCAACGCTTGAATCCGTTGTGCAAGCGGTTCGATAATGGCGGTGCCAGCCTCTTCAGGCAGGTAGGAAAACTTCCATGCGTCACGCCGCAACAGAGTATAAAATCGCAAAAAGGCTAGAAAGCCGGAGAGTGGCACTTCATTTGGGTGTGTGGCTAACCCGTTGCGTGCCAGGCCTAAAAAAAATGCCTTGAGCGCCGGTGACCAGCTTTTGGTCAGCTGACCAAGGGTCCAGCCCTCTAGGGGTTGATTCTCTCCAAAAGGGTCAATTCCAACCCCCATCATCAAGCCGCCCCAAACGTGGAAGAGGGAGGCCCAATCACGCACATCCAGCATCCAGAGAAATTGCGGACTTAAGAAGAGTTGCAGGTAATGCAGCGGGGCCGGAAACCAACTGCTACGAATGGCGTGGCCGACTTCGGCGCGGCGGATGTGTTTGTGATGGTGATAAATCCACGTTTCTTCTTGCGCGGGGATAAGTACGGGTCTGAGATTGTGGCGCGCAAGCATGGCTTGAAAGTTGACATACGGTGACCAGATGCCATGCACTCCGTGTTCTAAGCGAAACGTTGTCCCTTGGATGTTGATTGTTTCGCTACCTGCCAAGCGGCCACCCAAAAAGCGTGGGTCGGATTCTAGCACGAGTGGAAATATGCCGCGTTCGGCGAGGTGTAGGGCGGCGGTCAGTCCGGCCACGCCGGCGCCGATAATGATAATGTCTTGTCTCGTCTTTGCTTTCGGCATGTCGCTGTGGTTTCAGAGTTGCAAACAGTTTATCCGGGTGCGTAAGCGCTCAACTCAAATCCGCGACCATATAGAATTTGTTCTTGAAGCATCTCAAGCGGGCGCGATTGCATCAGCGAAGGTTCGGCGTAGCATTGTTGAAAGCAGGAATGACAGCCGGTGGGTGGGTCGCCGTACCGTGCATGTGCGATTTTCCAGGCTTCCTGCCAGGTCTTAACTTGTAATAGGTTTACCGGTCTTCCGCCTTGCTCATTGCCGGCTTTTTCCATGGGGTGGCAGGGATACATCAGCCAGCCATCGGGCAAGATGCGCCACAGTAGGGTGGGGTGGCAATCGAAAGGGGTTTGTTCGAGCAAGGTTTGCAGGAAGGCGCGGCTGACCAGT
Organism: Anaerolineae bacterium; assembly: GCA_003130845.1. Classification (GTDB taxonomy): domain Bacteria; phylum Chloroflexota; class Anaerolineae; order Anaerolineales; family Villigracilaceae; genus UBA5195. The sequence continues at coordinate 29,441 of QEXW01000099.1, read as the reverse complement.
AAGGGGGCGCCGCGCTGTTTGGCCGCCAACATGCGCTTTAGAAAAGCGTGATACTCCGGATGGGTGAGCAAAGCATAGTGTGGCCAATGATTGAAAGATTGGGGTGAAAAGGAGAGCAGAATTTGCTCGGTTTGACAAAATTCGAGCAGGGCCTCCATGCCCGGCAAGGTTTCAGGGGTAAGCACCGCGTTGAGAATGAGCTGAAAGCGGTGTCTTTTTTGTAGTTTGGCTACTTGTTGCACGGTTGAGCGTACCGTGAGAGCTGTCTCAGCCGGTAAACCGACCGTTGTCAGGATGGCAGGGTCGGTTGAATCCAAGCTGACGACCAATTGGTCAAGATAGGGCAAAAGGTCGAGCCGTTTATGCAGCAGGGTGCCGTTGGTAAGCAGCGTCACCTGGCGAAATTGGAGTTCTTTTTTGGCAAATTTCAACAGGTCCAAAAGATAGGGGACAAGCAACGGCTCACCCCCCGTTATCCATAAGCGCGAAATTCCCCCCCGTAGGACGCGCAGAATAGATTGGGCTGTTTCTAGCCCTGGCGGGTCGCTCATCTGCTGATTGCGCCGCGCACCGAACTCTTCGCAATATGTGCAATTCAAATTGCACTGGGTGGTGATGTAGTACATGGCCAGGTGCGGGTATAAATTTCGCCGACCGCGCGCAAGTTCAAGTAGATTTTGCAGGTAGGTGTGTCTCAATGCGAGGCGTTCCAAGTGGCGATGGCTTGCAGGACGATGGTTTTGATGTTTTCATCGGGCAGGGCTTCTACCGTATCGAAGGCTTTTCCGTTGAGGTAAATCACCAATCCACCCTCGGGCGAGGTGCCAAAGTCTATTTGTTGGTGCTTCAACTCTGGGTGCGTGGCCAGCGCTGTTTTGACCAGGTCTTCAATTTGTTCTGCAAATGGCGCTGCGATTTGTTCGCCAGGGTCATGGTCAAAGACTTGCATTCCTTCACCATCTGCCAGGGTGGCAGTCACCGTTTCCGCCGGCGGGGTTTGGCGCATCCACTCGGGCTTTGTTTCGGATGTGGCCGTTAAGTTAACTTGGTTGCTTTTGAGAAACAACCAAACGAGCATGCTCAACACGGCAAACCCGGCCAATAGGCCTACAACAATCACAACCAACATGCTGGTCGAAATCATGTTTTGCTCCTTCTCTCGTGTGTTACTTAATTCTATACTAGGCGATGGTTTTTGGCAGGGTGTAATTGAACTGCAATGTCCCTTTGGATGAAACACGTCCGCAAGTGCTTACTCGCTCAAGGCGTTGATTAACTCTGCATCAGGCGTGCGAGCGGCGAAAGGGTGGTTTTTGCAAATAAGTCAGCCAGCGCCAAATCCATTCCAGCGGTCCAAACAGAAAATGGCTCATCCACCAGTGACTGAACCAAACCTGCGCAAGGTAAATACCTATCGCGATGCCTAGCAAACCCGCCGAGCCGACCTTTTCGTACCATCCGAGGCCATAGCCGTTGAACAAGAGTGAACAGATGACCGATTGCAGAACATAGTTGGTGAGAGCCATGCGCCCGACTTGGCTGAGCGGGGTGAGCCAGCGCGTTCCGTGTGGGGTGAGTGAGAGCAGGCATAGTCCACTGATGTAGGCGGTGGATAGATTGAGCGCCGCCACGATAAACACCAGGCTGGTTTGCCAAGGGGCTTCAAGTTGGTGATGTAACAGGTTTAGGCTCAAACCGAGGGGCAAACTCAGCCAAAACGCAGATTGGAATAAGACACGCTGTTGGGGTAAATTCTCAAACACTTTGAGCCGTCCGGCCAGCAGTCCAAGCAAAAAAAGTGCCATGACACTGCAGGCTTGCACTTGCATTTCTAGGATGAAAATAGGAATTCCCCAGCGGGCTTGAAATTGGACGACTTGCCAGAAGGACCCTGTGCGATACACTTCGCTACCGAGCAAGGCCAGGTTAGGAACTTTGGCCGTGAGAGCAGGAACGGCTAGGCTGAGTATGTAAGAAAGTGTGATGAACAAGCCGGCCCAAGCGGCTAATTCACGGTTTGAACGAGTTCGAAATGCGAGCAACGCAAACCCAAGCAGAGCATACAGGCGCAAAATGTCTTCTACCCAAAAGAGAACAGCATGCAGCACGCCGATTATCAGGAGAACCAGTAAACGGCGTGGGTAAAATGACATGATGGAACGTCCTTTGCCTTCGGCGCGTGCGATTTGCACAGCAAACCCTAGCCCAAACAAGAACGAGAAAATGGTGAAAAACTTACCATCGGCTAGGTATAAGACAGCCGAATCAACCAGGGCGTCATACCATAGCAGATTCGTGTTGGAAATAGCGCCTGGCAGATAAGTTGGTGTGGCAAAGCCGATAATATTGACGACGAGAATCCCAAAAACGGCAAATCCTCGTAAGATGTCGAGAATGTGAATTCGTTCTGAGATGTTGACAGGTTGAAGCACGGTTGCAGGTTGGGAATTGTTCATAGCCCCCAGGGAATTGGTCAATTTGGGATGGTGTTCTGATAAATGGTTAGAGTGTTTGACGAAGCGTTGACCCAGTCAGGCCAATGGTTACTGGAATGACGGCGTAAAGTGTGGATTAGGCCAATTGCCGGTAATGATTGAGCTTGTTAGAGAGACTGAGGTTATCTGGCTCGGTCAAGGTCGAGCCATCGGGAAAGACGATTGTCGGCACCGAGCGGTTGCCCCGATTGATTTGCTTGATGAAGGCCTCGGCTTGCCGGTCGGAGTCAATGTCAATATCTAGATAGGGTATGTTCATCTGCGCAAAAATCTGCCGTGCGCGGCGGCAATCTCCGCACCACGAGGTGCCATATAAGACGATTTGCGAAGGTTGAAGGGTGTATAAATCGTTCATAGGCGATTTTCTAGTTTTGCGGTGAGCATTTCGTTGGATGGTTCAATCAGCATGGTCCCATCCGGGAAGAAGATGGTTGGAATGCGGACGCGCCGGGTGGTTTTTTCTATAAAGCGGTAGGCTTCACTATCCCTGCCAATATCTACGTCTAGGTATTCCACGCCCCGGGTTTCAAAGAAGGCTTTAGCGCGCCGGCAATCCGGACACCAGGAAGCGCTGTACATCACGATTTTGGATGGCTGACGGTTGTACAAATCTGCTTCGCTCATCGTATCTCCTGTGGATGATGATTATACTGCCGATTGATTGGTTGTGCTGCCTATTGCGCTCTCAGGCGTTTCCATTCTGCTTCGGCATCGGGAATTTCGCGCGCGGCTTTGCGCAGGATGTCGAAACTGCGCTCAATCAGCATATCCAACTGCTCTGCCGGCCATTCTTGCCCGGCATCGGCGGCTTCAACTGCCTTGACAAGTGAACGACGCAATCCGCTGGCGCGCCTTGCCCAAATTGAGTCGACCGACAGGCGTTCTAGCCGTGCTGCTAAAAGGCGAAGTAAATCCATGCGTGCGTTTGGCATCCGTTATTGACAGGTTATGCTGATGGTACTGCTGCGGGCGTTGCCGGCAGCGCTATAGACCTCGACATAATAAGCAAGTGAACCGCCTGATGCGACAAACGCCACATCGGTATATGCGGTGACATCTGGTCCAAAGGCGGCAATGATTTGTCCATTGCGATAAACATTATATCCATCTTCATTGAGATTGGTATCCGACCATCGCATCTCTACGGTGGCGTTGCTCCCGCCTGGAGCATAGGTGCATGAATAGGTCCAGCCTTGCCAGCCTGGTGCTTTGGGCGGCGCTGCGGTGGGTGTAGGTGGCGCGGCAACGGTGGGCAAAAGATGAACGCTGCCAGAAGCCTGTACAACTTCACTGGCTACCCAGCATGTTCCTTTCCCATTCGGATTTTTGACGAGCCAAAAATCGCCCAATTCGCTTTTGCCCACAATTTCTGCTTTTTGTCCGCTGCGTATGACGATGGCGACCGAGAAGATGGGGCCGGGTCCATTGCGACAGTTGGTATTGGTATCGAAGCGCACCATAGGTGTCTCGTAGGTGGGGGTGATGGTGAGCGTGGCTGTCAGCGTAGGGCTGGGGGTGCTTGTCACGGAGGTTGAGGTGGCGGGAGGCGTGGGTGAGGATAAGGCTTCTAACGTTTGGGCGGCAAAGGTGCTGACCAGGCCAGGGTCAGCGGTGGGGGTAAGGGCTGGCTGTGGAGCGGTGCGAGGTAAATTGCAGGAAGCGAGCAAAGCAATCAGTGTGAAACACCAGGCGAGGAGAGCAATCTTTTTCATACTTCAATTTCCGGAAATTTTGGGGTGTAATCGGCCACCAATCCGCAAAAAGCGCACTTGCCCGCTTTCGTCTCGTAGAAATTCGCACAGCGCACCTTTGCGTGGTTCATCCAGTCCAATCAACCGGTCGGTGTCGTAAAAAGCCAAGCGTACATCCGGCTCTGGGGGGGCAGGCGGGGAGTGGGGGGTCGGAAATCCACCGCGAGGGATGTCTTTTTTGACGAGAACGCCTGCTCCAATCACCAGGTCAAAGGCAGAAAGCGGCAGTTCGTAACGACCGGCATATTCTGCAAGCTCTTCTTTGGATTTTTCAATAGGTTGGGGTGAGGGCATGGAGGTCTCGAAATAGATTTCCATGACCCATTTCAGCATGCTATCGGTGAGAATGCCTCCTTGTTGACTGTTGGTTAAGAGAGTGACGGCAAAGTTTTCTTGCGGAACAAAGTGTAAGACGGCTTGCTGTCCACGCGTGGCGCCGCCATGGCCATACACGGTCAGACCGCCTGCTTGGCGGATGAACCAGGTCAGCCCCATTTTGCCGCGTCCGCCAGCATCGGCTTGCTCGGTGCGCATGGTTTCAAGCGTCTCGCGTCGTAAGATGGGTGCTCCTTTTTCGTTTGTCCCATCGCCCATGTGAAAGCGGGCATATTTGAGCAGGTCACGCACTGTACTGAGCGCACCACCGATTGGATTGGCTGCTCGGCCCACCGCCCAGGGACGGGCAATTTTTACGCGTTTGCCGATTTTCCAGTGTCCTGTCACAAAGCGGTGGGTCAGTATGGCATCGTTGGGGTAAAAAAAGGTCTTTTCTAGTCCCAGCGGTTCGAATAATAGCTCTTGTGCGGCTTGCTCATAGGGTTTACCGGTTAGGACTTCGATGATGCGCCCGGCCAAGTTAAATCCGGTGTTCGAGTATGACCAAGGGCCCCCTAGCGGGGTGATTTGCGGCAGTTTGCGAATGCGCTTCACCATCTTTTGCAGGGCGTCGTCTCCGTTGCCGAAGTCGTCGAAGTAATCGCCTACCCAGCCGCCAGTGTGCGTGAGCAGATGCCGGGTGTTGACGTGTTTTTCAACAAACGGGTCTGACATTTTGAATTTTGGCAAGATTTTTCGCACAGGGGTATCTAAATCCAGCTGCCCTTGCTCGACCAGGCGCATCAAAATTGTTCCGGTGATGGTTTTGGTAATCGAACCGACCTGAAAAAGTGTATCGGGTGTGACGCGCAGCGGATGCTCGATGTTGGTACGTCCCAAACCGGCGGTGTATTCTTCTCCGGCGTAATATACGCCCAAAGCTGCCCCCGGCACTTTTAGCCGCTTCATCTCGCTTTGGGCTTGTGCATACAGTTGCTGAAAACGAGGTTCTAGGATTTCAAGACGTATCACGCTCTCCACCTTTCTACACTCTATCCTAATTCGGGGCAATTTTACCTGAACTTATCCAAAAATTGGTGTGCAAGATGGCATCTTTTCGTTTTGACCTTTGGATTTAAAAGAATCGCGTTATAATCGAACATCTGTTCCCTGCAAATACAGCGGAGATGCTATGCCCCCCTTTCAACTGCAAGCCCCTTTCAAACCCACCGGTGACCAACCAGAAGCGATTGCCTCGCTGGTTGCGGGTGTGCGTGCGGGTAAAAAACATCAGGTTTTGCTTGGCGCCACCGGCACAGGCAAAACGTTTTCCATTGCCAGTGTCATCCAGCAGTTGCAAATGCCTGCGCTGATTATGGCACACAATAAAACCTTAGCGGCGCAATTGTATGCCGAGTTTAAGGAGTTTTTTCCAAACAACGCGGTGGAATACTTCGTTTCGTATTACGATTATTACCAGCCTGAAGCCTACGTCCCGCGCCATGATTTATACATTGAGAAAGAGACCCAAATCAACGAGGAAATTGAGCGTTTGCGCCTGGCAGCGACGACCGCTCTCGTCTCGCGCAAAGATGTCATCATTGTCGCTTCTGTGTCTTGCATTTATGGCCTGGGCTCGCCGGAAGAGTTTTTGCGCGGCTCGGTGCATCTCAAGGTAGGGGAACTCTACCGTCGCAATGCCTTGCTGCGCATGTTGATTGATGGACAATATCAGCGCAACGACTTGGAATTGCGCGCCGGGACGTTTCGTGTGCGCGGCGATACGTTGGAAATCATTCCGGCTTACTCCGAACAGCGTGGCTATCGCATCGCTTTTTTTGGTGATGAAGTCGAGCGCATCACGGAATTTACGCCGCTGACCGGTGAAATTCATGGTGAATTGAACGAAGTGGATATCTATCCTGCCAAACATTACATCACTGCTGAAGAAAAGCTTAAAGAAGCAATTGCCGACATCGAGGCCGAACTAGCAGAGCGAGTTCGGCTCTTTAACGAGCAGGGCAAACTGCTCGAGGCCCAGCGTATCGAACAGCGCACGCGGTATGACCTGGAAATGCTCAAGGAGGTGGGGTATTGTTCTGGCATCGAAAACTATTCACGGCATCTCGACCGTCGTGCTGCCGGCACGCCGCCCTGGACATTGATTGATTTTTTGCCATCCGAGTACCTGCTGATTTTGGACGAAAGCCACATGACCGTGCCACAAATTCGCGGCATGTATAACGGTGACCGCGTTCGCAAAGAAGTTCTGGTGGAATATGGCTTTCGTTTGCCCTCCGCGCTGGATAACCGTCCCCTCAAGTTTGAAGAGTTTGAGCAGCGCATGGGCTACACCATTTACACATCTGCCACGCCCGGACCGTATGAACTGGAGCGGGCTGAAAATGTGGCGGAACAGATTATTCGCCCCACCGGTTTGGTAGACCCCGAAGTGATGGTTCGTCCTACCAAAGGCCAAGTGGACGACTTGGTGGCTGAAATTCGTGCGCGCGTACAACGCGGAGAACGCGCTCTGGTCACGACCCTCACCAAGCGTATGGCGGAGGATTTATCTGAATACCTGCACGAGCTTGGCATCAAAGTTCACTACTTGCATTCTGAAATTGATACGCTCGAACGCGTAGGCATTTTGCGTGACCTGCGCTTGGGTGTATTTGACGTGGTGGTAGGGATTAACTTGTTGCGCGAAGGCCTGGACCTGCCAGAAGTTTCGCTGGTGGCCATTTTGGATGCCGATAAAGAGGGCTTTTTACGTTCCAGCACAGCGCTTATCCAAACGATTGGTCGTGCGGCCCGGCATGTCAACGGTCAGGTCATTATGTACGCCGACCGTATCACCGATTCGATGAACGCTGCCATCACCGAGACCAATCGCCGTCGCGCCAAGCAGATGCAGTACAACCACGAGCATGGCATTGTCCCCGTTAGCATTCATAAAGCCATTCGCGATTTGACCGATGCACTTTCTACAGAAGGACGGGAGCGTGCCTTGGCGGTTGGCGAAGAGAAGGGGCAATATCGCGTCCGCAAGACGGCTGAAGTCGCCTCGCAGGGTGAATTGAAGCGCCTGATTGCCGAAATGGAAAAGCAGATGAAAGAGGCTGCCAAGAATCTTGAATTTGAGCGCGCCGCTGCCCTGCGGGATGAATTGTTCGAGTTGAAGGCTTTGCTGGCCGATGATGAAAAACTCAAACCTTGGGAGCGCATTAAACTGTTGGCCGGCGAAAACTGAACCAAACCTTTGTAGTTTTTTCATGAAATCTTTACAGTCGCGCAGTATCCTTAGGGTGCAATCATCGGAAACGGTGAGTGCGGTAAAACCTAAAAGGAGAATACCCATGAAAAAAGTATTACTTGTTGTTGCCATGTTGGCGTTGGCCGTTGTCATTTTTGGAGCAGGCTTTGCCTTTGCCCAGGTTCAAGTTGTCTCAGCCCAATCACGACCTGCTTCCTTGATGGGGTGGGGCGCGGGGCGTGGCCATGGCGGCTATGGATGGTTGCACGATTACGTTGAAAAAGCCCTAGCCGAAAAACTTGGTTTGACCGAAGCGCAAGTGGAAGAGCAGCTGGCTGCGGGTAAGACCCTCTATGAAATTGCTCTTGCGGCTGGCACGCCCGAAGCGGATATCCCCACGTTGTTGGAAGCCGTTCACAAGTCTGCTCTGGAAAAAGCAGTTGCGGCTGGCGTGCTAACCCAGGCACAGGCCGAGGCCATGCTTGCCCGAATGCAGGCGCGCGGCTGGAGCGCTGATTGCCCCCATGATGGCACACGACCGCTGGACGGAACTGGCTATCAGCATGGACATCATGGGCGTTGGCATTTGCAGCCTGCGCAGCCCAATCCATAAAGCCAAGTGTGTTCAGGCCAATTAAGCCGGATGACCACCGTCATCCGGCTTCTGTTTTGTGATATGTGACGTAAAAAACAGGGATATTCATCTATTCCAATTCCATTCCATATACTCTAAAATCAAATTAATCAGATTTATCATATCAATCAATTCGACTAGAAAGGATTGCAATGACCGAGGCTGTACCTGCTCCCACGCAAGCCCCTGCCCGCAAAGCGCCGCGCGGCGAAGTTGTCATTTATGCCACCTGGTGCAAGGGTTGCACCATTTGCGTCGAGTTTTGTCCTACCAATGTGTTGGCTATGCACCCCAGCGGTCGCCATCCGATTGTGGCTGTGCCGGAAAACTGCACCGCTTGCCATTTTTGTGATACCCATTGCCCCGACCTGGCGATTGTGGTGCGCAAATTGGCCTAGAACTAATCTGTAGCATATTGTGCAATAAGGAGGTTGCTTTGTCCGTCAAACTTATGCAAGGCAACGAAGCGATTGCCCTGGGCGCACTTGCCGCCGGTTGCCGCTTCTATGCCGGTTATCCTATTACTCCCTCCACCGAAGTGGCCGAAGTGATGGCGCGTGAATTGCCTAAAGTGGGCGGTAAATTTATCCAGATGGAAGATGAAATCGCCAGTATGGCTGCCATCATCGGCGCTCGTGTCGGCGGTCTAAAATCCATGACAGCGACCAGTGGCCCGGGCTTTTCGCTCATGCAAGAAAACCTTGGCTACGCTGCTATGGCTGAAATCCCGTGTGTGGTTGTCAATGTTCAGCGCCTGGGCCCCTCGACCGGTCAGCCAACTGCTGCTTCTCAAGGGGATGTGATGCAAGCGCGTTGGGGTACACATGGTGACCATCCGATTATCGTTCTCAGCCCGATTTCGGTTTCGCAAGCCTTTAGCCTGACCGTGACCGCTTTCAATTTATCGGAAAAATATCGCACCCCTGTCATTTTGCTGACGGATGAAATTATTGGTCACATGCGCGAACCGATTGAGTTGCCTGATTTTAGTACGATAGAACGATACGAACAGGTTGTGACCGAACCGCCCGAAACCTACAAACCGTATAGCAATCGCACCGATGTTCCTGCTATGGCTGCTTTTGGGCGCGGATATCGCTACCACATCACAGGCTTGTTTCATGACGAGGTGGGCTTTCCCACTCAACGGCTGGATGAAGTTGAACCTTGGCTAGAGCGTGTCAACGGCAAATTAGAACGCCATGCGGACGATATTCTGCTCTACCAAGCCGATTATCAACCCGGTGCGCGCGTGGCGGTGCTGAGTTATGGCGCCACTGCCCGCACGGCGCGGCACGCCGTCAAACAACTGCGTGAAAGCGGCCAAAAAGTGAACCTGTTTACGGCTTACACCATTTGGCCATTCCCAGAAAAAGCGGTTGAAGAATTGGCCGATTCGGTTGAGCGCATTATTGTACCGGAAATGAATTTAGGACAGTTGGCTTTAGAGGTAGAACGCGTGGTTGGACGCCGAAAAGTGAAGCGCGTCACCCGTGCCAACGGTGAAATGATTACGCCTGATATGATTGTTGCGGCGATGGAGATGTAAAAATGGCAGAGCATATTCTCGAAGCACATTCGCTTACCAAGCAAGAAGCCCAAATTCCGCGCGAAGACTGGTTCGAGGCCAGTGAAACCCTTCAGCATTTACGCAAAAATAAGAAATTTCCCACCATCTGGTGTTCTGGTTGTGGGTTAGGTGTCATCATGGGTGCGCTGATTCGCGCTATTGACCATCTTGGGCTGGAAAAAGACCAAGTGGCGTTAGTGGCAGGCATTGGCTGTACGGCGCGTATGCCGGTTTACATGGATTTCAACACACTGCACACCACCCATGGCCGCGCCTTGGCCTTTGCCACCGGTCTAAAAATTGCCCGTCCCGATATGAAGGTGATTGCGATTATGGGTGATGGCGATGCTCTGGCTATTGGTGGCAATCACTTCATTCACGCTGCTCGCCGCAACATTGGCATCACCGCCCTGGTGGTGAACAACTCCATTTATGGCATGACCGGTGGGCAGTATAGTCCCACCACTCCGGTTGGGATGCGCGCGACCACTGCACCGTATGGCAACGTTGAACCGCCCTTCCCCATTTGTGACCTGGCGATTGCCGCCGGCGCCTCGTATGTGGCTCGCAGCACAGCCTTCCATGCCTTGGAACTCGATAAATATCTCTCTGAAGCGATTTCCAACGAAGGCTTTAGTTTGGTAGAAGCAGTCAGTTATTGTCATACCACGTATGGACGCATTAACAAGCTTGGCACTGCTGCTGAAATGATGCGCTCCCTGAAAGACAACAGCATTCCTAAAGCCACGTTTGATAAACTCACGTTGGAAGAACAACAAGCCAATACCAAAATCGTGCGCGGCGTATTGCACCGTAAGAAGCGCCCAGAATATACCGCCATCTACGATTTGTTGGTACAACAACAAACGCATCAGGAAGAAATTCGTTTGCGCAATGTCGGGAGGTATTGAAAAATGGAGAAACGCACGGAAATTCGGTTGGCAGGAGAGGGTGGGCAAGGCATGATTCTGGCCGGCATCATCTTGGCCGAAGCCGCAGCGGTGTACGATGGCAAACAAGCCACCCAAACGCAGAGTTACGGCCCCGAAGCGCGCGGCGGTGCGAGCCGTTCTGAAGTGGTCATTTCCGATGGCGAAATTGACCACCCGGAAGTGTTGCAACCGGATGTGGTGGTGGCGCTGAGCCAAGAAGCCTACAAAAAATTTGCCGGCAGTGTACGCCCTGGGGGGTTGCTGATTGTTGATGAAGACCGTGTGACGGTGGACCCCGAAGTGGAAGCTATCCAAATCCCGGTCACCCGCTTGGCACAAGAGACAACCGGCAAGAGCATCACCGCCAACACGGTTGCCCTGGGCGCCTTGGTGGGTTTGACGCAGGTAGTCTCCCGGCAAGCCATCGAACAAGCCGTGATGGCCCGCGCTCCGAAAGGCACAGAAGAAATGAATCGCAAGGCGCTAGAGGCCGGATTTGCCATCGTGGCGGATATAAAAAAACGCGTATAGCGCTTCTTTAGCAAAGAAACAAAGATAGCCCCAGATGCGCCCTGGGGCTATTTTGCTATTTGGGTTGTTTTTTGTTCCAACACCGATAGACCCTGCGAGCGTTACCCCCAACCTAACAGTCTTGCTACCGTTGCGGTCAGGAAAGTCACCAAGATGGCCGTGCCTAAGGTGATGACAACGCTCAGAATGGTCCACTTATAAGACTTTGTTTCCTTGTAAATGGTGATAATTGTGGTTGCGCAGGGGTTATGCAACAGCGCAAACAACATCAGGTTGATGGCGGTCAACATGGTCCAGCCATGACCATGCACCAAGAGGTTGAATATTTCTTGATTGCCGGAGGGCCCCTCAATCATCATGCTTGCGCCGGTATATACCATCATCATCGTGGGAACCACAATTTCATTGGCCGGAATGGCGATGATGTAAGCCAACAGGATGACACCATCTAGGCCAAGCAGCAAACCAAATGGGTTGAGCCAATCTGCGATGCTCTGCGCTAAGTTAGAATTGCCCACCGGTACATTTGCCAGTATCCAAATAATCGCGCCAGCGGGGGCGGCAGTTTGCATGGCGCGCCACAAGACAAACAAGGTGCGGTCAATCAGCGAGGTGTATAGGATTCTCCAAACATTTGGAACACGATAGGGGGGCAGTTCAAGCGTAAACGCAGAGGCTTCGCCTTTTAGCATGGTTTTGGTCAAGAGCCAAGACATGAGCAAAGTAAAAGCAATCCCAATCATCACGACCACAACTACGCTGGCAGCGGCGATGACAGAGGCTGTGAACCCGCTGAACCCGGCTGCAACAAAGACTGTGGAAAGCATAATCAGGGTTGGAAAGCGCCCATTGCATGGGACAAAATTATTGGTCAAGATGGCGATGAGCCGTTCGCGAGGAGAATCGATGATGCGTGTTGAAACCACCCCGGCGGCGTTGCATCCAAAGCCCATCGCCATCGTTAAGGCTTGCTTGCCGTGCGCGCCGCTTTTTCGATACAGCCAATCTAGGTTGAAGGCCACGCGCGGTAGGTAACCCAGGTCCTCCAGAATGGTGAAGGCCGGAAAGAAAATCATCATCGGCGGGAGCATCACCGAAACCACCCAGGCTAGGCCTCGATACACACCATCCCACAAGAAGCCGGTTATCCACCAGGGTATGTGCAGGGCATGAAACAACGCCCGACCTTGGTCGCCCACCCAGAAAAGAAGAGATGCAATCGCATCGGAGACGACATTCGCGCCAGAGACGGTCAACCAGATGACAACAGCCAATAAGGCCAACATAATCGGCAAACCGAACACCGGCGAAGTGACCAGGCGGTCAATCTTTTGGTCAAAATCGTACTTTCGGTCGGCAGCGCTTTTGACAGCGCGCCTGGCAATTGTTTCGGCTTCAGTGTAGAGCGATTTGACAATTTCATCTCGGAAACTGGTCGAAAGCCCGCTGCGCAACTGAGCGGCTTTTTGCAAAATCTCGTTGGCTTCCATGTTTATTGTCTCCCTTCAATTGCCATTTTGCGCGAGAAACTCACCTCTGCGCGGCGCTGACGAGCCATCAGTTCAGGCAGTTCGCCGTTTTCCAGCGCTTTTTGCACGCGTGCATCGCCATCTAACAGGCGAATCGCCAACCAGCGTGCATTGGGAAGCCCTGGCACGAGGGCTTCCAGCATCGGAACAAGTTCATTGACCGCACGTTGAAACTCAGGCGTGCCTTGCACCCGTTTCGGTGCCGTTATGATTGACCCCTCAATGACACCCGCCACCGTTTGCAATAACGTGGAGATTCCCTCGCCGGTGCGCGCGGTGATTGGGATGGCCGGCACGCCCAGGTCGCGTGCCAGGCTGCGCGTGTCAACTTCCAATCCCTTACGGCGCGCCTCATCCATTAAGTTTACAGCGACGACCACCTTGTCGGTGATTTCTAGCACCTGCATCACCAGGTTTAAGTTACGCTCTAGGGCGGTTGCATCGGTCACGACAATGGTGCAATCCGGTTGACCGAACAGGATGAAATCGCGCGCCACTTCCTCATCTTGCGAGGCAGAGAGCAGGGAGTAGGTGCCGGGCAAATCCACCAATTTATAGCGCACGCCGTTGAACTGATACCCACCTTCGGCGCGGGTGACGGTTTTGCCTGGCCAGTTGCCGGTATGTTGCTTAAGGCCGGTCAGTGCGTTAAACAGGGTGCTTTTGCCCGTGTTTGGGTTGCCTGCCAACGCAATCACGCGGTCAAAGTTATCAATTTTTATGCCCATTTTTTCCAATTGTGTATATGCCGGGCAAGTAGCGCAATTTTCAGTCGGGAGTTGTATTTTTTCGGACATGCTGAACTTCCTGGAGAGAAATTTGTGCTGTAGGCACTTTAGAGTGGCTTAACCCAAATTTGCGCTGCTTGTTCTTTGCGCAGTGCTATCAATGTGCCGCGTACCCGATAGGCTCTTGGGTCGCCAAAGAAGTTTTTTAATTCGGGGTAGATGAGCGCTCCGGGCGTCAATCCCAAATCGAGAAAGCGGCGGCGGGTAAACCCTTGCACACTTTCGTCTAGCAAGAGGATTTCACCTTTTTGGCCATCGCTGAGCATGTGTAATGGCACTGCACCTTTGCGTGCGATTTCCGTCTCGGAAAGTGGTGCGACATGCACATTGGCTGCGATGGAGGGCGCCAGCCGAAACTCGTTCTCCCCATCCGAAAGCACATAGCGGGTGGGCGTTTTTTCAATCAGGCGGATGACTTGCCCTAAGCGTAAGCCTGCGGCCAAAACCTGTTCATACGCGATGGCCGGTTCGTCCTCGATATGTAAAATGCGCGCCGGTCCTTCCGCTTGCCAGGCGGTGAGGGGAATTGCCCGGTGCGTGGGAATCTTTCCTTCGCGGCTTGGAATCGGGTCGCCGTGCGGGTCGTACGTTGGGTACCCCATGGCCGCGTCCAGCGCATCGAGCTCGGCTTGTGAAATGTGGTGTTCTCTTTTATGCGCTTCGCTGTGAATTTTCTGCAAAGGCATGCGTGCCTCGTCTGCCAGGTAACGCTCCCACAGGCGATGCGCACGAACGATGTGTAAAGCCCAGCGTTCCCCTTCCGGGGTCAAGTGAATTTCGTTGCCGCGCGATTCCACTAAATTTTGGGATTCCATCTGCGCGATGAGTTTTATGGTTTGTGCCAGGTTGGCGCTTAATGTCCCGGCGAGCGACTGAGGGGTGGCATGACGTCCTTCTTGCTCACGGTCAAGCAAGTGCTTAAGCGCATCTTCAACCAGTTCACGTTGTCGCATGGCGCGCCAGGCAGCGAATTGCGCCAAACCGCCATATCCAGGAAAGAATAGCGCTACCGCGCCAATTGTCGCAACAATCAACCATACCAAGATGGACATAGTTCCTCCTGATTTGCACGCGTCACACGCCGATTATGCTGGTTTATGGGAATGACTGCAGTGCAACATAAATTTGGCTGCTAATCGAAAAACCAATCACATGCTGTAAATTTCTCGCCTGTGTGATGTGTATCGTTAAGTTTTGGTCGAAGGAGGAATATCCAACGACCTGTATTTTGGTGCCTGGCACCAGCCCAAGTTGTTCTAGGTGCCGCAATAGCGCCGGGTTCTCTGTCCGCACGCGCAGGATGAGTGCTTTTTGGGGTGGGCGCAGTGCGGAAAGAGGCAGCGCTTGGTCGGCGGGCATTTCAAGCGCCTCGTTCGGAATCGGCTCACCGTGTGGGTCATGGGTCGGATGACCCAGCACCGCCGCGATTTTCGACTCAAACTCCTCGCTGATGACGTGTTCCAAGCGGCAGGCTTCTTCATGAACGGTATCCCACGAATACCCGAGCATCGTTACCAGATACGTTTCTAGCAGGCGGTGGTGGCGAATCACTTCTAGCGCTGCCTTTTCACCATGTGGGGTTAGCCGTACCCCCTGGTGTTTGCGGTATTCCACCAGCGGAGGGGCGGCGTTTGCCAAGCGCTGAATCATACCCGTCACCGAAGCGGGCGCTACGCCCAGCCGCGCTGCCAAATCGGTGGTAGAGGCTGCTCCGCCATCTTCCGTCAGCGCGTAAATGTGCTTTAGATAATCTTGTATGTTGCGCGAGAGTATATCCATATTGACTAAAAAATAATTTAGTCTTACCTAAAAATAATAACAAAAAATGTAGGCCGAGTCAAGGTGCAACTCGGCGCAAGAATGCTGTTGCTTGGGCCAATTACTCGTATCTACATTCGCCGTTGTTATTGCACACGGGTTCTGGCAGTGGGCAGCGCAGAGAGGTGGTTGGTTGCCGCAGATGAATTGTGCCTTGCTGTGGCAAGACAATGGCCCAGGCATCTACAAATCCCAGGTTTTGACAGCCGATAACCAGGACTTCGGCGGTGTGTGGCAAGGCGAACCACTCATCTCCCGTGATTAGTACAACCGGTATATGTCCATGTTGGCCGATGGCTGTCAACGAAAGGCGGGAGTAAGGCGTCTCGTTGAGCAAATGGTCTGGGATAAATGGGTTTACCCCCCGTCGGATGTAGCGCGGATAGAGCGCACTACCTTGCAAGAGGATGGCCTGCTTTTGCTCTAGAAACGATAGCAGTTCTTGCTCTGTCACACCCATCTCATTGAGCAGGCGGCTATCGAGTTTCGACACCAATTGCGTCGCGGTCCATGCCGCGTAGCGTGGTGGGTGTAGCAGGTTGGTAAGAGGGATTAGCCCTCCCAGTGCTATCACCGCTGCCAGCGCACCCAGCCCCTGCCAGTGTGGTTGAGAGGATTCTTTTTGTTTTTGCTCTGCTGCTGAATCGAAGCGTTGCCCTAGCCAGGCTGCGCCGAGTTCAAAGCAGGCTACCCAGCCAAGCAGGTAATACAAAAATACAACCCAATCTGCCGGGACGAGATACCGTCCGCCCGAAGTACGTACCAGGCTGTTGATGAGAAAATAGAACAACATGCCAAAGAGTGGAATTAAGCCCACCCAGCGGGTGCGTTGCCAGGCCAACCCGATGCCCAGCGCAACCAGCAACAAATTGATGGGGAGCAAAATCCGCGCCGAGGGGCTGAGCGCGCCATTCCAATAGGGTGTCCAATATGTTTCGGAGTGCCGTACGAGCGTTTCGGGAGTCAACACTTGCAAGGTGTTGGGCAAACTGAGGGCCGAAAGGGTCAGGTTGTTTAAGAAATGGTCGCGCGTAAAGGCTGCCAGAGATTTTTCCGGGATTGTCTCTTCAAGCAAGGGCAATGGGGTTAGGCTGGCCGTTGCTTGTGGTAAAGCTGAATCTCCGGGTGCTGGCCAATAAAATCGCTCCCGGATGATGGCTTGTGCGCGCCACAGATACACGCTGAGCAGGGACATGCCGCTGCCATTGAACTGCATCCAGGGTAAAACCGCACCCAGATACGCTGCGATGACCAAACTTGCCAACCCTGCTCCAATTCGTTTGCGTTGCCAAAAGAGCAACACGGCTAGCAAGCATGCTGCCGGTAGGAAAAAGAGCAGATGCGGACGCACAAAACTGCCTAAGCCAACGACACCGCCTAGCCAAATCCCCCAGGTCCAACGGTGTGGAGATTGCACCCAACGAATTGCAAGATACAGCAACAGTGCTAGGCCGATGGCAGTAGGAAAATCGGTCAAAAGCATTTTCTGCGTTGAAGTTTCAAGGATGCCGCCCAGGGTCAGACCATTCCAACCGCGCAAGGTGAGTAAAGTGGCCAGTGTTGCCCCCAGGGCTTGGCTATGCAACGACTTGCCGATTAGATATGCTAATGCAGGAAAGACTCCATACAAAAATGCCTGCACAGATAGAAGTTGCGCATAGTCTTGACCAACAATCAAATGTAAGTAGAACAGGAAAGCCGAATACAGCGGACGCTCAAAGTAGATTTTCATTTGTCCGCCGTTGTATAACCCTTGTCCCAGCAGCGCGTATTGGCTGGCGAGGTCATAGTTTGCTCCATCGGCGGCTGGATAGGGCGCGAAGTTGGGCGGATAGGGGGGAGAAATCATAAAGTTAAATGCCAGCGGAGTGTTTGCCCACCATAGGCCGGCTATCATCCAAATCAGGGCAAATACCACGGCGCTGCTTGGTTTTGCCTTTTGCGCTTGATTGGAAAAGAAGCGCTTTTCGCTCCAGGCCGTTGCCCCTCCAACGACGAGGGCTATCAAAACTTGCCAGGCGAGCACCGGCACGCCTGCTCCGTACCAAAAGTCTTCTTCTGCCGCTTGCATTCCGACCACATATCGAGCGGCCAACCAGGCTGTCAGCCCCATGAGCAAGAGTGTTATCCCTACTACCATGAACATGGACCGGTTTGCCCGCAGGTACGTTTGCAGGGTTGTCACCTGTACCCCGTGCCAGGCAATCAGCACAGCCACGGCGAAGGAGCCAGCCGAGAACGAAATCCAGCTTGCGATTGGAATGAGCCGCAGCGCGTAGTAGTAATATCGGCCAAATTGTTCGGCTGGGGTCCAAGCGAGCAGCCAGGTGATGCCTGCAAGCGTTGCCAGCCATCCAATGTGCCGCCCTGGATGTTGAAGTACGATGCGCAACCAAGGCGCGGGGGACAATCGATTGCCCAGGATGAGCAGACCAAGCATGAATATCCCCAAGGCGCCCAAGCCAGTGAGGCTGACCAATAACAAACTCTGCCCCGAAAGGCCAAACAACAGTGCGCGTCCACTCCCGCTGGAAACGCGAAAAAGAATCAGTGCTACCCAGCCTAACCCACCCGCTTGGAGTAAAAGGAGCGCACCGAGAAAAACGTTCGGAAACAAGAAAAGGCCTGATTTGGCATCAGGCCTTTGCGATGGAATCATCTGTTCAGGCCGATTCTGCTGGGGCTTCGATTTCCGCGCTCTTCTTGACGCGGGAAGTTGCTTTCTTGACGGTTTCCTTGGCCGTTTCCACCAGTTCTTGGCTCTTCTCGCGCGCTTTGAGCGTGATTTCCTCGCTCTGTGCCTGGGCCTGTTTAATCAGTTCTTCGGCTTTGGCGCGTGCCTCCAACGCCGTCTCCTCGGCGCGCTTCCAGGCTGCTTCGGCTTCTTCAGCAGCGCGGTCGCGTAGTTCGATGGAGCGTTCTTTGATAACCGCGCGTGTCTCTTCGCCCGATTGTGGAGCAAACAAGAGCGCCACGACTGCGCCGGTTAACCCGCCGACGATAAAGCCGACCAGGAAAGCACCAAATTCATCTCGTTCAGACATAAGAGTTCTCCTTTCTCTGTGTTGGCAAAGTTATTTTTTCTTCAATCCAACCAGCTCCAACATGCGCTGGAGACCGGCGAGATAACTGTTCAGTTTCATCACCGGCTCCACCAGGTTTTGCCCTAAGAACTCTGTTGTGCCGCGCAGCGTGTTGATGGTCTCGTTTGTGGCATCCAGAATCGGTTTGATTTCGTTATTGAGCAGGTTGATGAGACTGGCGAGTTGGATGATGAGGATGACCAGCGCTGCGCCAATGATGAGCGATTCAAGCGCTAAGAAGATAATGAAAATATCGCGGATGGTTTCGGTGACTTTTGCATCGCGCGTGAGCCCAAAGACAGCCAGCGCAACGAGTGCAATAAAAATAAGCGCCGAAACGACAAGTGCAATGCTGGTTTGCCGGTTGCGGCGCTCGGCTTCCCGCTCTGCATCTTGGGCAGTGGGAAGAGTGGAAGTTGAGGGTTGCGTTTCTGCCATACTGTGATTATAGCATACGGTGTAGCCAAGCGTTGCGTCATTTTCCAATTTTTCTGATTTTGTGTGGCGCACTTGCGCCTGCACACAGTCAATTATCGTTTTCTGTAAGTTGCAGTTGACTCTGCGATTCGCGCGTGCTACAATGTGCGCAGATTCACCCCATTTTCAACATCGAAGAGACCAAAGTGCCCAATCCTCGCAAACCCCTGCGGTTAAATGTTGGTTTTCTGGTCAGTGCTGCTGCCGGATACCACCGTGATTTTGATTTTTATCTCCCCAAACTCACAGACGAAGAAGACCAAACTTTGACATTGGCCGAGGTGCAGGGCCGTGTCCGCATCAGTCGCACTCCCCAAGGATTGCTGGTGGAAGGGACCTTCGAGGGTGATATTCAACTGGAGTGTGTGCGCTGCTTAAGCGAGTATACCCAGCACTTGCGCTGGGAGTTTACGGAGTTGTACGCTTTTACACGGGACAACATCACCGATTCGGGCTTGCTTGTGCCGGAGGATGCGCACATTGACTTGCAGCCTTTGGTGCGTGACTTTGGTCTGCTTGAAATTCCCATCAAGCCGTTGTGTAAATCGGATTGCAAAGGACTATGCCCTGAGTGTGGGCAAAATTTGAATCTTCAAAATTGTGGCCATGCACCGGAAAATGATTCGCCATTTTCCACCTTGAAGGACTGGTTGTAACCCTCTTGTGCTGCACGCGAAAAATTGCAGGTTATGCGCGTATGAAGAAGGACGCAAAACATTTTGGGAGGGCAGATTGTGGCGCGTGCCAACCGACGGACTCATACCGAAGTCCTGAATAACTTGCTTGAAAAAGCAGGTGTACAGGGGTATCTCACGACGGCAGATTTGTTAGAAGCCGTTCCCGAATTTGATTGGGAACGGCTGGATGTGATTCTCTCGCTGCTGCGCTGCCAAGGTGTGGATGTATTGGAGGTGGAAAGCGAAGAACCTATTGGCGACCCTGACTTGGGTGAAAATCTGGACGATTTCGTTGCCGCCAACGATGTGATTGGTTTGTACCTAAAAGAAATGGCGCGCGTTCCTTTGCTTTCAATGCAGGAAGAGTTCAGCCTTGCACGTAAAATTGAGGCTGCCAAAACGGCAAACTATGAATTGCGGCGGGGTGGCTTATCGCCGACGGAGCGCAGCGCCCTGGAATCCGAAATTCAAGAAGGACAAGCAGCACGCGAGCATCTGATAAAGGCCAACACACGCTTGGTGGTCAGCATTGCCAAACGCTATTTAGGACGGGGCTTGCCTTTCCTGGACTTGATTCAAGAAGGCAATTTGGGGCTCATGAAAGCGGTGGAAAAGTACGATTACCGGCGTGGCTTCCGCTTTTCTACCTATGCCACTTGGTGGATTCGCCAAACTATCACCCGTGCCATCGCCGACCAATCCCGCACCATTCGCCTGCCTGTTCACATGTCAGACCTTATTCGCAAGATGTATAAGTGCGCCCATGACCTAGAGCAGAATTTGGGGCGTGAGCCAACCGTTCGCGAGTTGGCCGATGCCATGCAACTCTCTCTCAAGAAGTTGCAATGGATTCGGAAAATCTCTTGGGTGCCTGTTTCGCTCGAAAGCCCTTTGAATGACGATGAAGACTCAGAGCTCGGCATGTTTGTTGAAGATGAACTCAACCCAGCCCCCATGCAGAGTGTGTATCAATCGCTGTTGCGTGAGAAAATTCGCGAAGTGTTAGATACGTTACCGGCGCGCGAGGCACATGTTTTACGTCTGCGCTTTGGTCTGATTGATGGGCATGTTTACACGCTGGAAGAGTTAGGGCAGAAATTTGGCCTAACGCGTGAGCGCATTCGCCAAATCGAGAGCAAAGCGTTGCGGCGCTTGCGCAACCCACAGCAGGCTGGTCAGTTAAGAGATTATTTATAGATTAAGGGATTGGAGATGCTTAACCAGCCATTACAACTCGTTCCAGAATACCGTGATTATGTTTGGGGAGGCAACCGTTTGCGTCCGGGCATTGTGCCTACTGCTGAAGCCTGGGTTGTTTATGAGAGCAATCTCATTGCTGATGGCCTCTTTGCCGGCCAAACCCTGGGCCAATTGGCTGCCGAAAAAGGACAAGCATTGCTTGGCACGCGTCCTTATGCCAAAACCGGCACGCGCTTTCCCTTGCTGGTCAAATTGCTCGATTGCGCTCAATGGCTCTCCTTGCAGGTGCACCCGGACGATGAACAAGCCGTGGCACTTGAAGGCCCCGGCCAATTTGGAAAAACCGAAGCATGGCACGTGATTGAAGCCGCACCCAACGCCACCCTGATTGCTGGGATGAAATCCGGGACGACCCCGGAAATTCTACAAACGGCCATACGGAGCGGAACAATCATTGAACATGCCCAGTTTCTTAACGTGCGCACCGGGGACACGATTTTTATGCCTGCCGGAACGATTCATGCGCTCGGGCCGGGCTTGCTGATTTACGAAGTTCAACAAACATCCGATTGGACCTACCGTGTTTATGACTGGGGGCGCCCGGAAACGCCCACCCGCCGCTTGCATATCGAAAAATCTCTCGCTGTTTCTCGCCCAGAGGCCTCTAGCAGCGCTTTACCGCTCCCCGCTCTCAGCGATGGGCAACCCGCCTTGTTGTGTGACAGTCCCTACTTTCGGTTGGAAACGGTATATGCCCACACCCAACCGGTGGTGTTTGATACCCAAGGCGAAAGTTTTCATGCCATTACCATTTTAGAAGGCACAGCCCACCTCGTGACCTCGGGCGGCGCAGTGACGCTAGGGCGCTTTGAAACGGCCCTTGTGCCTGCTGCCTGTGGCACATACCACCTCGAGCCGGTCACACCCTATCGTGCTTTGAGAACAGGCGTGCTATAACATGCAAAAAACCCCCGCCGGCAGCGGGGGTTTTGATTGAGAGACCTGGTTACATCGGCTTTACGTCAGCGGCTTGAAGACCTTTGGGACCCTGCTCAATAGAAAACTCGACCTTCTGTCCTTCGTTCAGCGATTTGTAACCGCCCATCTGAATGGCGGAGAAGTGGACAAACACATCCGGGCCGCCATCGCGCTGGATGAAGCCGTAGCCCTTGCTGCTGTTGAACCACTTGACGGTGCCGATTACGCGTTCGTTCATGTTGCCTTTACTCCTTACTGCTGGAAAAAAACGGATGTGATACGGCCGAGTATCTCGCGCGTGGACGAACAAAAACACCTGAGCAGCGTTCGTGCTCAGGTGAAGCCATGCCCGACTACAACAAGAATACACGTGCCACTTACATACAAAAGTTTATCAGGTTGGAAAAGGGCTGTCAAGACGAAATTGTCAACAGGTCATGGTAAGATTAAACCCAATTTCCCAGCACGCAAAGGATATGGTGTACTCCTAACAACGACAGAAAGGACCGTCATGCACCCCCGTATCGAATCTCTGCTTGCCGCGCGCCTGTTCCTCTTTCCCCAATTGGTGGGTGACCGCATCTTTTTTATCAGCAATCTTTCTGGACACCTCAGTTTATATGCCATGAACTATGGTGGCAGCGTGCCAGAACCGCTCTTGCCGCCACACATCGCCTTGCAAAACCCGGAGCTGATTGGAGGGCGGTCTTTTCACGTCTTCCCTGCGCAGGGCAAAATTTTGGTCATGATTGACCGTGATGGCGATGAGAACTACCAGCCTATGCTCATTCCCATCGAGGGCGGCTTTCCTGAGCCGGCCTTCGATAACTTTTTTGCCGGCTATCGCGTGCATCTTACCGTGTGTGATGACGAGCAAGAGATTGCCTACTTCACCGCAGAACGGCGCGACCAGCCCCTGAACGAAACCTATCGCGCCCGCCTGGTCGACGGAACGCTGGAAAAACTGGCCGAATCGCAATGGGGTGGCTACATTGGTGCAGCCTCGCCCGACCATCGCCGCCTGCTAATGAGCGAAGGCTATACGGTTGGCGATGGCGTGTTGTACCTGCTGGAAGATGGTCAGAAAACTACGCTCTATGGAAAACCGCTGGAACAACGGGCGCCAGGAGAGCAAGTGGCCCTGAACGGCTTGGGCGCGGCAGAATTTAGCCCAAGCGGTCAAGGGGCCTTGGTCATCTGTTCCATCTTCGAGGATACCTATTCGCTTGGTTACCTCCCTTTTGAGCAGCCGGGAACCATTTTCCCCGTCAAACTGAAAGGCGTTGTTCACCAAGGTGTGGGCGAGATGACCGGATTGGAACATCTCCACCACGACCGGTATGCAGTTTACTTCAACATTGATGGTTGTTCCTGGGTATATGAGGGTGTGTTCAACGAAGAAAAACGCGTCATGAAGCTCAAAACGGTGGTGATGGGCCAGCCACCCTTCGAGGCGGGTGAACTAGAGCATGCTCATTATGACAAACAGGCCGATATTTTTACTGCTTCGTTTTCCACTGCGGTTTCTCCTACCCAAATTTATTCTATCGAAGGCAAAAAACGTGATTTCATCGTGGTCCACACCAACGAGAAGGTCTTAGGCATTCCTGAAGAGCATCTTTCCAAAGGCGAAGATGCCTCTTTTCTCTCCTTCGATGGCCTGCGGATTTCAGCGCGGCTCTACCTGCCTTCCGAGGCGCTGGGCTACCAGGGACCGCGCCCCTTGGTGTATTACATTCATGGCGGACCGCAAGGACAAGAGCGGCCCAACTTTGCCTGGTTTTCTATGCCGCTCATTCAATACCTGACGTTGCGCGGTTTTGCCGTCTTTGTCCCCAATGTGCGCGGCTCGACGGGGTATGGTTTGTCTTACACCAAACACGTAGACCGTGATTGGGGTGGGAACGACCGGCTCGACCATGTCCATGCCATGACGGAAATCTTGCCCAAAGACCCCCGCCTCGATGTCAGTCGCGCTGCGGTTGTCGGTCGCTCGTATGGCGGCTATATGACCCTGACCTTGGCGGGGCGTCACCCCGACTTGTGGAAAGCCGCTTGCGATATGTTCGGCCCGTATGACTTGCTCACCTTCCTAGAGCGCATTCCGGCCACCTGGAAGCCCTACTTCAAAATTGCCCTGGGCGACCCGCAAAAACCCGAAGAACGCCAATTTTTGGTTGAACGTTCTCCAAAAACCTATCTGCATCAGATGACTTGCCCCATGCTCGTCATTCAGGGACGCAACGACCCGCGCGTGGTTGCCGCCGAATCGGAAGACCTGACCAACCAACTCCGCGCACAAGGCAAAGACATCGAACTCCTCATTTTTGAAGATGAGGGCCATGATGTTCTCAAATACGAAAACCGCGTAACCTGCTATAACGCAATCACTGACTTTTTTGCAAAGTACTTGCGCCCATAAATCTGGCATAATAGTACAAAAGTGGCGTAATGAATTGAAAATTTGCTTACACCTATATCGAAACGAGAAAACCATTCATGCCTTGGAATTTGAATACCACCCACGCGCAGGCGGGTGATTTAGTCCAGTTGGTTGGCCTGCGCCACAAACACTTTATTTTTACACTCCAGCCGGGTGGTAGCTTACAAACCCATCGCGGGATTGTCCAACATGATGACCTGATTGGCTTGCCCTGGGGCAGCCAGGTCTTTAGTCATCTTGGCAGTCCCTTCTTCTTGCTTCAGCCGATGCTCGGCGATATTCTGACCGAATTGCCGCGCAACACACAAATTCTCTACCCCAAAGAAATCGGCTTTATCCTGGTCACGATGGGCATCGGCAGCGGTCAGCGTGTGATTGAAGCCGGCACGGGGTCTGGCTCGATGACTACGGCGCTGGCTTTTGCGGTTGGCAAAGAAGGCAAAGTCTATTCTTACGAGCGGCGCGCCGAAATGCAAAACCTGGCACGCAAGAACTTGACTCGCCTGGGACTGGAAGAACGTGTCGAATTCAAACTTAAAGACATCGCGCATGGCTTCGATGAAACGAATGTGGATGCTTTCTTCCTGGATGTGCCGACTCCACACGATTACATTGCCCAAGCACGGGCGGCGCTCAAACCCGGCGGCTTTTTTTGCTCGATTGTCCCGACGTTTAACCAGGCCGAAAAACTACTCTATGCTTTGCGCCGCAACAAATTTGCTTTTTTGGAAATGTGCGAAGTTTTGTTGCGTTATTACAAGCCAGAACCTTTGCGCTTACGCCCTACCGACCGGATGGTGGCCCACACCGGTTTTCTCATTTTTGCACGACGCATTGAACCCAGCGACGACCCACGCGCCGCTGACTTGCTGGCCGAGGCCGGCATGTTGAGCCTGCTTGGCCCACTGGAAGAAGACTCTCCTACTGATGCGTCTGAAAAAGAATAATGTGCTTTGACATGTTTATCAGTTTTTGAGAGGAGAAAGTGTTATGCGACGGAGCTTTGGCATGTTATTTCAACGTAGTACCACCCTAACCGCCTCTCCGGCTTTGCGGCGCGCTCATGAAATGATGAACATGGGCGACTATGCCCAGGCTGCTATGACCTTTGAACAGTTGGCGCACACCGCCGAAATGCGCGATGGCCCCCGTGCGCCTTATTTGCACTTACAAGCTGGCCGGGCGCGTATGCTCAACAGCCAGCCGGCAGTTGCTCTGCCGCATTTTAAGCGCGGCTTAGAATTGTTAATCGCCGATGGACGCTACACTCAAGTCTATAAAGTCGGTCAGCGCATTGTTCAAGAACTTAAACTGCGCGGTTTAGAGCGCGAAGCGCGCGAAATCGCCGCTCTGGTTGGCGGAAATACCCCCGCCACGGCCGACCTGCCCACCGAGCGCGGCCCCGACATGGCCACCGTTGTTCTGCCCACCCATTGTGAAGCCTGTGGCGGCCCCATTCGCCCCTCGGAAGTGGAATGGTTGGACATGCACACCGCAGAATGCTCTTATTGCGGCAGCCCAATCCGAGCGCTGTGATGGACTATGCCATCGCCCCTCTCTGAAGCAGACCTGGTATTGCGCTTGCGTGCTGCGCGGCTTGAATCGTTTCACGAGACCCCTTTTCCACAATTCAACAGCCGCCCGGCGCGTCCGGCGGCTGTTTTATTGCCGCTCACGGCGATTGAAAAGGAGTGGCATCTCCTGTTCACTCGCCGTGCCGATACGGTGGAGCATCACAAAGGGCAGGTTTCCTTCCCCGGCGGCGCTACCGACCCACAAGATGCCTCCCCCGAAGAGACTGCTCTGCGCGAAGCAGAAGAAGAAATTGGCCTGCGGCGCGACGATGTGCGCATCGTAGGCCGCTTAGGTGAAATGCTCACCGTCACCAACTTCTTGGTCACCCCGATTGTGGGTGTTTTCTCCTGGCCCTACACCTTTAAAATCCACACACTGGAGGTGGGGCGTGTCTTTACCATGCCGTTGGCCTGGCTGGCAGACCCTAGCAACCGCATGGAATTCGTCCGCCAAGAAACCGGTCGGACGCTGATTGCCTATTTGCCTTATGATGGTGAATTGTTGTGGGGGGCTACTGCCCGTATGACGGTGGAATTTTTGCGGGCAGTGCAAATGGTTTAAGTTCAGTCCAATCTGCCTACCTGAGGCTGCACCATTTAGTTTTCATTTTCGCAAGTTATGCCTTTGTAAAGGCGTATCCTCTCGATAGAGATACAATGTAATTGTCGTTTTGTCTTTTCCTAAGACATAGACCCAACTTGTCTGGAAGCAAATATGATGGATTTAGATACTTTTGTACAGCTTAGCGATGAACATATCGCACAATTGATGCACCAGTCTGGTCAGACGGTTTGCGTGTTCCCAATTAGCGGAACGCGACGCTGGTATACGATGGAATATGGCAAGCATCTTAATGGCCATGCTACGCAGCATTACCTCGATGAAGTAAGGCAGCGGTTACTCGACCTGTATCGTCTATTCTTCAGCCATGGCATTCACACACTGCTTTCTCCTCTGCCTGGCTTGCTGGAAGAGCAGAAAGAATGGACCTCCCGTATGGCCTGGCTCGATATGCTCACCACACACAGCGATTTTCTCGCCTTTTACGAGGAATGGGGGGTACGTGTGTGTTTTTATGGTGACTATCGCCGCCAACTGGCCGGAACGCCCTATGCGTATCTGCCGGGGCAATTTGAGCGGCTCTCCAAATACACCCGCAAAAACAGCGCGCACCGCTTGTTCTACGGCATCTTTCCCCAGAACGCTGCGGAAAATATTGCTGACCTTTCGGTGCGACATTTCATCCGTACCGGCGCTGTGCCAAACCGGCGTGTGATGAGTGAACTCTACTATGGTGAGCCAATTGAAACCGCCAACCTGTTCGTTGGTTTTGGCGTGTTCAACCCGGCGGATTATCCCTTGCTTGAGTTTAGCGAAAGAAGTCTCTATTTCACTTCTGCCCCCAGTTTTTACCTTGAGAAAGACCAATTGCGTTACATTCTGCACGATTATCTACACCCACGCCGCGAGCCAGAGATACAACAACTCTCTGAACCAGAACTGGCGGCTATGAAAGACTTCTATTTGGCCCAACGCAATGCTACCTTTGGATTAAGCAGTTTGTGGCCGGGCATGTGGGGGTCTTGCTGAGCCGGCTACGGCCACCAGCGGCTCACGTCCTGGATGGCGCGGAAGGTTTCGCCCACGGCTTGCTCCCCGCCCAGGGCGTGGATGAGCGGAACGAGAGCGCGCAGGTCGGAGAGGAAATCCTTGCGCGTGCGGCGGGTGAGGACGAGCAGAGTCTCGGCCCAGAGGGGGTAGAGCGCTGAGCGCGGCAGAGCCGCCAGGCGCGGCGCCAGGGCGGTCAGGGTTTGGGCGCGGGCATATTCGTGGTAGATTTCCCGTACGGCAGCCAGGGCTTCGGGTACGACTTCCGGCAGGCGCTCGGCCAGGGCGGTTAGGGCTTCGGCGCGAGGTGACCTACCAAGTAAATCAGCAGTTTCGGGGAAATCTCGTGTGGTGGCCAGGACTTCGGGCCAGAGTTCTGGCAGGCGCTCGGCCAGGGCGGTCAGGGCTTGGGCGCGGGCATATTCGTGGTAGATTTCCCGTGCGGCGGCCAGGGCTTCAGGCAGGAGTTCCGGCGGCAGGTGGGGGGCCAGGGAGGTCAGGGCCTCGGCGCAGTGATATGGATTTTTGATTTCCCGTGCGGCGGCCAGGGCTTCAGGCAGGAGTTCCGGCGGCAGGCGCGGCGCCAGGGCGGTCAGAGCCTCGGCGCTGGAATCTTCGTGGGTAATTTCCCGCGCGGCAGCCAGGGCTTCGAGCAGGACTTCTGGCAGATACTCAGACAGAGCAATCAAAGCGCGAGCGCGAGCGCCGGTATCCCCGATTTTCCTTGCAGCGGTAAGGGCTTCGGGCAGGAGTTCCGGCAGGCGCGCAGCCAGGGCGGTCAGGGCTTGGGCGCGGGCTCTCTCCGATTGGATGCTTCTGGCAATGGATACTGCCTGCGGTAGCAGTTCCGCCGGCAGACGGGGTGCATAGGCCGCAAGAAGAATGCCCACACCCTCTGGTGCCCAGATTTCCTGCAGGGCATTCAGAACTTGTGGAAAAAGTTCCTGGGGCATGCGTTTCGATAAGTCAGCCAACGCAGAGGTGCGGGCACTGATGTTGTTTATCTTTTCCGCAATTGCCAGCGCCTGGGGGAAAAGTTCAGACGGCAAGCGTTCGGCAAGGGCGGGAAAAACGGAGAAACCGAGTCCTTCTTCTACATCTTCTGCTTCTACGGCATCTGCCTCTTCGAGTTCATCTACGGTCATCTTGGCTATCGCTAAGACTTCTGGCAAAAATTGAACGGGTATATCTTTTGCCAAGCCAATGAGCATTTGTACGCGCGCTTCTTTGTCCTGGAATTTTTCTGTCAGAGAGAGAACTTCGGGCCACAATTCAGGCAGGCGTTTTGCCAGCGCAGCCAGCGTCTCAGCGCGGCGCTCACCCCATTCATTGTCTCTTGATGCAGCCAGCATCTCCAGAAGAATGTCGCGCGGCAGGTATTCCACCCATTGATGCTGGATTGCCCTAGGTTCGTAGGCATCGCTGAGGTTGTACAGGTTGGTTACGATCAACGACCAGCGGATTTCCACACCCAAAGAAGGCGCCGCTTCATCCTGGGATGTGAAGCGGCGGTTTTCTTCGCTGGCGCGCTGCCACATGCTTTGCGCATTGCCCAGGTTGGCGTAGTGGCGCAGGTTGAGGTCGAAGAGGGCTACTGCTTCGGCGCGCAGGGCAAGGTCTGCTCGCAAGAGTTTCTTCAATTGCAGGCGCAGGGCGGCCAGGGCATCTTCATCGTTGGGGAACTGTTGGGCGTCGTCCAGGGCTTCTGCCAGGGCGGGTTTGGACTCGGCCTTTTTGCCGATTTTCTCGGCCAACTTCTTCAGCCCCTCCCAGCCGTCGGC